>CAYUVM010000292.1:0-6167 GCA_964447935.1 uncultured Cytophagia bacterium
GGCGTAGCGTGCCGCCGCTGCTGCGCCCATGCCTTTTTGCAACACCGAAGGAATTTTGGCTTCAACCGTTTGCAGCGAGACGTTTTCTTTCAGCAGCAGATACGTGTAGAATTGATTCCATTGTATCCAATTGTCGCGTTGCGGATGGGTGAAACCAGCCAACGACAGCAAAAAATCAAATGTGAAATGTGAGTTCGACGGAACGTTGTCAAGTAGCGCCGTGATCAAATATTCCGTGCGATTGTCCAGAGTGAGCGTTTGGCCGACAGGATTGGCGTCGCCAAAATATTTTCGTGCAAAGTCGCGCGTAACCGCCATCGTGTTGGGTGCCGTGAGCGCGGTGTGCCCTTCGCCCTGCAGCAGCGGAAAATTAAAAACGCGCAGCGCCGTGGAGTCGGTATACAAACCCTCGGTTTCATAAAAACGCTTCTCACCTTTGCCGACTAAAATTTGCCCGACCATGACAAAGCGCACGGCGTCTTCCACCTCCGGCACTTCCTTTTTTATCGCGATGCCCCACGGGCCATTCACCTTCGCGATGCCATTATCAAATGCCGCACCCTGTATGCGCGTGGCCAAACGATAGAGACGATTTTTATTTTGGTGGTATTGATCAAAACTCAATTCATGCTGCACGTACAGCAGAATAAGCAGGCAGCACGCCATGCCGACCGCCAGTCCGGCGATGTTGATGCCAGCGTGGCCTTTTTGTTTGCGTAAATTGCGCAGGGCGATTTTGAGATAGTTTTTGAACATGCTAGTGTCCGAAGTCTTTGGTTTGATGTCCGAGGCCTCTATCCAAACGAGACGCGTTTTTAATCCATTTTAGTTTTATTCACATCGCAATGCATCCGCCGGATTCGCCAGCGCGGCTTTCACCGATTGCAAGCTCACGGCCAGCAACGCAATCACGAGCGCGATAATTCCGGCCAGAATAAATGTCATCGCGCCGATGTCGATGCGATACGCAAAATCCTGCAACCAGCGATTCATAATGTAGTAAGCCAACGGCGAGGCGATGAGCATGGCAATGGCCACGAGTTTGACAAATTCTTTTGAGAGCAAACCGACAATGCTCGCCACCGACGCGCCGAGGACTTTGCGCACGCTAATTTCTTTCGTCCGTTTTTGAATCGTGTACGAGGCGAGGCCGAATTGGCCGAGGCAGGCGATAAAAATCGCCAGCGCCGCGAAAATACCGAAGATTTTTCCAGTGCGTTGTTCGGCGCGATACTGTGCATCAAAATCTTGATTGAGGAAAGAAAACTCGAAAGGTTGTTGTGGCACAAATTCTCGCCACAGGGTTTCAACGGATTGCACGGTTGTTGTGATATTTTCCGGTCGCACACGAATTGATAGATATTGATAAAACGGTTGATGCAGAATGACCAATGGTTGAATTTTCTTGTGCAGTGATTCAAAATGAAAATCTTTCACCACCCCAATAACATTGGCGCGCCACAGCGAGTCGCCGGGTTGGGTGAGCGCTTGGCCCAGCGGGTCAGTCCACCCAAACAATTCCGCTGCCGTTTCGTTCAGGATCACCGCCGAAGTATCCGTCGCAAATTCGCGCGAAAAATTTCTACCGGCAGATAACGTCATGTTCAGCGTCGGCAGAAAGTTTTCATCAACGTACATTTCGTGCATAGCGTAGGTGTTTTCCACGGGTGAACCCAACGCATGATACGTGCTACGGCCGAAAAACTTGCCGGGCAGTGTTGTCGAAGTGGCTGCATTGACGATATCCGGATTTTGCAATAATCTTTGCTTGAAAGTTTCACGTTGTCGTTCCAAAGCTGAGGCGCGTTTGACCACCAGAATTTGTTCTTTATCAAATCCGAGTTGACGATTCAAAACAAAACCGAGCTGGTTGCGGACAATAAACGTTCCTGCCAGCAGCGCGACAGAGATGGCAAATTGAAACACGACGAGGCCACGACGAATCCACGCACCGCTTTTACTCACAGACGAAGCGCTTTTGAGCACCAGGGCGGGACGCATCGATGAGAGCACAACTGCAGGATAACTTCCTGCCAATAGGCCGACCAACAGCGCAACGCCAAATAAAATCGCTATCGATGCAGTATTAGCAAAGAAAGAGGTCTCGATCTGTTTACCTGCAAGCTGGTTGAAGGTTGGCAGCAGTAATTCTACTAACACCAATGCGACGAGCAGCGCGAGAAAGCTCAACAGCAGCGATTCCGTTAAAAATTGCCGGAGCAATTGCAGGCGATTCGAGCCAATAACTTTGCGCACCCCAATCTCTTTGGCACGGTTCGCGGAGCGGGCAGTCGCGAGGTTCATAAAATTGATGCACGCAATCAGCAACACGATAGCCGCAATCGTGGCAAACAAATAAACCGTGGTGATATTGCCATTGGTCTCGATTTCATATTCGCGGTTCGAATGAAGGTGAATATCGGTAATGGGCACCAGCGTCCACTTCGTTTCATTGCCGGCGGCGGTATACTCTTCGAACGTTTGCCCAAACCGCGCGGCCACTTGCGCGGCTGCATATTTTTTGATGGCGGCCGGAAATTTCGCTTCCAACGCCTGCGGCGAGGCATTCGGCCGCAGCACCGCGTACGTATGAAAATTGTTGTTGGTAATGAAACTTGGATTCCGACTCATGCGCGTTGTGGTCAGCGCGATCAAAAAATCGCAATGAAAATGCGTGTTGGCAGGAATATCGCCCATCACGCCAGTGACTTGCACATCGAAATCATCGTTCAGCGAGAGCGTTTTTCCCAACGGCTCTTCGGTGCCAAAATATTTGCGCGCCGCGGTTTCTGAAAGCACGGCGGTGTTGGGTCGCACCAACGCCGTTTTCGTATCGCCACTGATGAGCGGGATGCTGAAAACCGCAAAGAAGGTCGAGTCGCCAAAATAAATGCCGGGTTGGTTAAAGCGCTTGTCGCCGTACTTGACCAAACCTTCGCCGAAAAAAGTAAAGAGTCGCGTGGTAGTTTCGACTTCGGGAAAATCACGGGTCAGCGCTTCCGCCAGTGGCGCGGGCGTTAGCGCAAATTTTGATTCTTTATCGGGCCGCCGGCTGTCCATGACCACTTTGAAGATGCGCTCCGCTTTCGCATGATAGCGATCATAACTCAATTCATCTTTGACATACAAACTGATGAGCAGGCAACATGCCAATCCCACGGCGAGACCGGCGATGTTGATGAATGAATACGCTTTGTGTTTGAGCAAATTGCGTAATGCGATTTTGAGATAGTTTTTGAACATAGGTAATTCCCTTGCATAGCACAGAGGGCGTAGCGCAGAGCGTTAATTGTGCGCCATGCTCTATGCGCTTTGCCCTCTGCTATTCGTAGCGCAACGCTTCAACCGGGTTCGCCAGGGCGGTGCGCGCGGCGCGATAGCCCACAGTAATTGCAGCAATCAACAACGTAATCGCCATCGTGAGCAGGAAAACACCAACGCCGATGTTAATGCGATAGGCAAAATTAGTAAGCCAATTGTTCATCGTGAAATACGCCAGCGGTGCGGCGACGACGAAGGCAACAGCAATGAGGGCGGCGAATTCCTTTAAGAACAGACTGAGAATGTTGCCGACGGTTGCACCCAGCACTTTGCGCACGCCAATTTCTTTGGTGCGTTGCGCGGCCATGAAAGAGATCAAACCAAACAGCCCCATGCAACCAATAAAAATGGCAATGGTGGAAAACACGCGAAACAATTGCGCCATCAATTGTTCCTGTTGGTAAAAATCGGCGATGCGTTGATCTAAAAATTCAAAACTGTACACAAATTCCGGAAACGTCGTGCTCCAAACTTTCTCAACATGCGTCAGAGCTGCCTTTACATTTTGCGCATTAATTTTAATACTCGCTTCCTGATAAGCCGTGCGGCGCGCCGCCAACACGCAGGGGCGAATGCCCTCCTGTAACGGCCGCGTATGAAAATCCTGCACCACGCCGACAATCGGCAAATAATAGGACCGGCGGCCCAGCTTGAACGTTTTGCCGATCAGGTCTTGCGGCGTGAAACCGAGCTTGCGGGCAAAAGTTTCATTCACCACCAGTTCCGTCGTCGTATCGCTCGCCGTGTAGTTGCGGCCGGCAATGAGTTTTAAATTATAGGTCGGAATATATTCGGTATCGGCAAATTTCAAATCCGAGGCAAAAGTTTCTTCCTGCCCACGCAACGTGTGGCGCAAATTGGTGTCCCAGACGTTGCCGGAAGCGGCGCTGGACCAGCCGAACGTGACGTTTTTGATTTGGCTGCTTTGCAGCAATTGATTGCGCAACGTTTGCAACGGTGCAGCATCGTTCACGGGCAGCGGCACAGTCACGATGGCATTCTGCTCGAACCCCATTTCTTTGTTGCGAAAATAATCCATTTGTTTGGTAACGATGATTGTGCCGATGATCAACAATTGCGAAATGATAAATTGAAAAATCACCAAACCCCGCCGCAAAGATAAACCGCCGCTACTCGACGCGCGAACTTTACTTTTGAGCGCAAGGGCCGGCATGAATTGCGAGAGCACAAAAGCCGGATAAAGGCCGGCGAGCAAGCTGACGGTGATCACCAAGGTGGCAATAAATCCGAGTAGAGAGAAATCGGCCACCGGTTGAAAACTTATTTTCAACCGCAGCAAATCATTCAGCGTCGGCAGGAAGATTTCGGCCAAACCTACGGCGAGCAATGCGCCGAGCAACGTAATAAGAAACGCTTCTCCCAAATACTGCGTGATGAGTTGTGAGCGAAATGCGCCAAGCACTTTGCGCACGCCGACTTCTTTAGCACGGTTAATGGCTTGGGCCGTGGCGATGTTAATAAAATTGATGCACGCCGTGACGAGCAAAAAAATACCAATCACCCCCAAGGCCCACAATGTGGTTTTAGAAGTAGTGCGCTGCCCGTGGTTGCCGTAGCGCCCGTCGTAGTGCATTTCGCTTAGCCGCTGCAACTTATGCACGCGCTTGTTCGCATCCTGTGCATCAGGGTGATACTTGTTTTTGAAATCGGGCAGTTGCTTTTGCAGCGCCGCGGGTGAATCGTTCGGCGCGAACAGAACATACGTGTTTACATTCGACGTCAAATTCGTCCACGAATCCATCGGCATGCCGGTGATCGGCACACTCTTCCAAGAAATGAAAACGGTGAAAGGAAAATCGGTGTGCAGGGGAAGATCTTTAACAATGCCGATCACTTTCAAATCAGCCTGGTTATCCATCCGGATCGTGCGCCCAACAGGATCACTAGCGCCAAAGAATTTTTTTGCCGTGGTTTCCGTGAGCGCGGCGACATTCGGCTCATTTAAATCCTTGGGATCGCCGGCGCTCCAGGGAAAATCGAAAATCTCAAAAAATTCCGGTTCGACAAAAGCGATGCAATCATTTTCCTGAAAACGGCTGGTCGTGTTCGCCTCGCGCGTAATCGAGAACAGGCAGCTGTACATGCCGAAAACTGCAGTAACTTTCTCCAAATTCGGAAAGTCATTGCGCAGCGCGGGTGCCATTGGAATCGGCGTGCCCATTGTCGGGTTAACAATATCGTTGATCTTTTCATCCGTGACGATGCGATAGATGCGATCGTATTTTTGATGAAAACGCTCAAAGCGCAATTCATACTGGATAATTAAAAAAATAAATAAGCAACAGGTTATACCCAACGCCAGGCCGAGCACGTTGATCAGCGTGTAATTTTTTTGACGGTTGAGCTTGCGCAGGGTAGTAATGAAATAATTTTTGAACATGATTGACTCCAGTAATCAGTAATCAGTATTCAGTTTTCTGTGATCAGCTTACTGAATACTGATCACAGATTACTACGTTACTCGTAACGCCGAGCTTCCACCCCGCGAAACGGGATTTCATCGCTTCACATCATTCGTAACGAAGGGAGGCAACCGGATTTGCCAGCGCGGCTTTGATCGCCTGAAAGCTTACGGTGAGCAAAGCCATCGCGAGCGCCAAAACTCCGCTTAAAGCAAACGGCCACAGGGTGACATTAATGCGATAGGCGTAACTTTGCAACCACTGATTTACCGCAAAATAAGCGACGGGCCAAGCGAGTAAATTGGCCAGCGTGATTAACAGGACAAATTCATGCGCGAGCAAACGCACAACCGAGAAAAGCGACGCACCGAGCACCTTCCGAATGCCGATTTCTTTCGTGCGTTTCGTGGCCGTTTGCTTTAA
>CAYUVM010000293.1:0-6152 GCA_964447935.1 uncultured Cytophagia bacterium
TGCAAAATTTTATCGTGAAATTTTATATGCGCCGCGGCCAATGCCTGCGGCTGGCGATCACGCAAATCTCGCGGCCATTCGCCCCAGGCAATTTCGTTAAAACTTTCCTTCACCGCCATGAACAAGGCAAAATCATCAAGCCAGCCGGCGTTTTCGTGGCAGAAATGTGAAAATTCTGGATCTTGGTGCAAACGCTTTCGGTTGCGGCGATAAGCTACTTGCAACAGCGCTTTTTTATGTGACTGCACAGCCGCAAAGTCCACCTGCTCAGGCGTCCCTTGCGCGGCTGGCCGCACTGCGGTTGCTTTTAGAAAACCTTCGCGCACCAACAAATCAGGGCTGATGAGCAACGGATTACCGGCAAAGGCGGAGTGGCTGCTGTAAGGCGAATGCCCCATGGCCGCGTAAGTAGGATTCAGGGGCAGAATCTGCCAAAAGCTTTGTTTGGCGGCGTTCAGAAAATCAGCAAACTGATAGGCCGCCGGTCCGAGATCTCCAATTCCATGCGTCGATGGAAGGGAAGTGATGTGCAACAAAATGCCACTCCCGCGATTTTTCATGTATTTTCCTCAAGAGGGTCGTTCGATGAATTGCAATACAACAGGTGAAGGCAAAGTATAGCAAAACCACGGCAAAAGATCAAGAAATTTTTCAGCGCGTGTTCATATTCCGCTTGCTTCTCGCTCAACATTTTTATAAACTATCAATAGTGTTCGGCACGGTTTTTAGGTAAAAGCGAGGCGGATGGGAAAGAGCGAACTATCGCAAATGGCCAACTGGCCGAGCGTACGAAACTCTTCAATGCCGGGCAAAGAACTTTGCGCCAATAAGCGCTGATAAAGTTTTGCCGATCGCCACCGTGTCATTTTACAGGACAATGCCCATAGTCGTGCCGAGGAAAGATTCTATTGTATCGGTAAAGTCGGTAATGAGATTTTGACGGTGCGTTTTACTTACCGAGAAAATACAATTCGGATATTTGGCGCCGGATATTGGCGAAAAGAAAAAAAGATCTATGCGAAGGAAAAGCAGAAAAAAATTAAGTATACCGACGAGCCGATGAACAACGTCGAAGTCATTGCCGATTTCCTGCCGCCCCCGGAAGCGCTTGCCTTCAAGGATGAAACCGTCAAGATTACGATTGCGTTCAGCAAGAGCAGTGTCGATTTTTTTCAAACAAAGGGCTGAATCTTATCGGACGCCATATCAAAAGATGATTCGCCGATTGGTGGATGAGTATGTGGTCAGACAAAAGCAATTGGCGCAATGAAATGATCGAATCTTTGTCCGATTGGCGAAGTTTTTTGACCATCTCTTGCCGTTTTGAAGCCTGGCATGGCACCCTCACAAGTAAACCCATTCAAAAAACCGCATTAGGGAGCATAATTATGAATTACCGCATCGAAACCGACAGCATGGGAGAAATTCAAGTTCCGGATGATCGTTATTACGGCGCGCAGACAGCGCGGTCGCTGATTCATTTCAAAATCGGCGGCGAGCGCATGCCGCGCGAGATGATTTGGGCGTTTGGTATGCTCAAAAAGGCCGCGGCGTTGGTGAATAAGGAGCTTGGACTCTTGTCTGCCGAAAAAGCCGACCTGATTGTCAAAGCCGCCGATGAAGTGATCGCGGGAAAGCTTGACGAGCATTTTCCTTTGGTCGTTTGGCAAACCGGCAGCGGCACGCAATCGAATATGAATGTAAATGAAGTGATTTCGAATCGCGCGATTGAAATGGCCGGCGGCAAAATGGGCAGCAAAAAACCGATTCATCCGAACGACGACGTCAACAAAGCGCAGTCGTCGAATGACACTTTTCCGACGGCGATGCACATTGCGGCGGTACACGAGATTCATCGCCGGTTCGTGCCGATGGTGAGACAACTGCGCAACACGCTGGCGCAAAAGGCCGAGGTGTTCAAAGACATCATCAAAATTGGCCGCACGCATTTGATGGACGCCGTGCCGCTCACCCTCGGCCAGGAATTTTCTGGTTATGTGACGCAACTTGATCACGGTTTGAAGCGCATCGAAATGGTGTTGCCGCATTTGTACGAGTTGGCGCTCGGCGGCACGGCGGTTGGTACCGGCTTGAACACGCATCCGCAATTTGCCGTAAAATCCGCGGCGCAAATTGCCAAACTCACCGGCTATCCGTTCGTCACCGCCGAAAACAAATTTGAAGCGTTGGCCTCGCACGATGCGCTGGTAATGGCCAGCGGCGCCCTGAAAACGCTGGCCTGTTCACTGATGAAAATCGCCAACGACATTCGCTGGATGGCCTCCGGCCCGCGCTCTGGCATCGGCGAAATTGCTATTCCGGAAAACGAGCCGGGCAGTTCGATCATGCCCGGTAAAGTCAACCCCACCCAATCCGAAGCGATGACGATGGTGGCGGCGCAAGTGATCGGCAACGACACGACGATCAACCTCGGCGGCGCTTCCGGCAATTTCGAGTTAAATGTTTTCAAGCCGGTGATCATTTACAACCTACTGCAATCGATTCGCCTCATCGCCGACGCCTGTGAGATGTTCAACGAGCATTGCGCGGTGGGCATTGAGCCCTTGACCAACAACATTAAAAAACACGTCGACAATTCGCTGATGCTGGTGACGGCGCTGAATCCGCACGTGGGCTACGACAATGCCGCGAAGATCGCGAAGAAAGCGCACAAAGAACACACGACGCTGCGCGCGGCCGCGATTGCGCTCGGCATTTTGACCGGCGAGAAATTTGACGCCCTCGTGCGACCAGAAAAGATGATCGGGCCGGAAGGTTGAAATGAGAATGGTTCTGTGGAACTTTGCATGACCTGTTGGTCTATGAATTAATTAAAATAAGCGTTGAAAACGAACGAGCAACAAGTTAACCACCAAGTCACGAAAACACGAAGTGAAATAAACTTTTGATTGGTGACTTTGTGTCTTGGTGGTAAAATTTTTATCTTTACGGGTACTGGCAGATGGTGGTTTACAAAACCGGCAATGATTTAAATCTCGATGCAGTGATCGAATTGTATCGCGACTCAACATTGGGCGCCCGGCGTCCGGTTGACGAGCGCGAACGCATGCGGCTAATGCTGCAAAATGCCAATCTCGTGATCACTGCGTGGGACGGCGATTTGCTGGTCGGCATTTCCCGGGCGCTGACGGATTTTACTTATGCGACCTATCTTGCCGATCTGGCGGTGCGGCTGTCGTATCAGCGCGCCGGTATCGGCAAAGAGTTGATGCGCCGCACGCAGGCCGCCGCGCCGCAAGCAACGGTGATTTTGCTCGCCGCGCCGGCCGCGGAGAAATATTACCCGCACGTCGGTTTCACGTCTCACCCGCAAGCGTGGATTCTGCGTGCACATGAGAAAATTCAATGAATCGCTCTAATTTCATCTCGCGGCTGTTTACCCCGGCCGATCAAGATCGCATCGCGGCCGCAGTGGCCGCCGCCGAAGGCCAATCTGCCGGCGAGATTGTGCCGTATGTCGTTCAGCAAAGCGACATGTATGAAGATGCTTCGTGGCGCGCCGCGCTGCTGGGCGCTTTTCTGGCGCTCGGGGTGATGGTGTTGTTGCGCCAATACACCAATGCCTGGCTGCCGGAATTTATCACCATTGCGTTTATTGTGGTGGTGGCGGCCGGCGCCGGATTTATTTTGACGGATTTGATTCCGGCCATGACACGTTTGCTCGCCGGCAAAGCGTTGATTGAGTTGCGAATTTCGCAACGCGCTGCCGAGGCTTTTATTGCCGAAGAAATTTTTAACACGCGAGATCGTACCGGCATTCTCATTTTTATCAGCTTGTTGGAACGTCGCGTGTTGGTGATCGGCGACGCCGGCATCAATGCAAAAGTTAAACAAGAAGAATGGGATGCCGTGGCTTCGCGCGTGGCGAACGGTTTGTGCAGCGGCAAGCCCGCCGAGGGATTGCTTGCCGCGATCGAACAATGCGGCGTACTATTGCAAAAACGCGGGGTCGAGCGGCGGGTCGATGATGACAATGAGCTTTCCAATAAATTGCGGATTGGGGAATGAAATTGAAAAATTTTGTATTGGCTGCCGCCGACGCGCATAAAGTAATTTTACTCGCGCGGTTTTACGTTGTGCTGGTAGTGATTGGTCTTGGGGTTTTCACGCTGCAAGCACAGACGCTGGAAGTTCCTTTTCTCGCGGGCCGGGTGAATGATAACGCCGGTCTGCTTGCGGCCTCCGCGCGCGAGACGATCGAAGCTTTATTAAAAGCGCATGAAGACTCGACCTCGAATCAAGTGGTGGTGTTGACCATCCCGAGTTTGCAAGGTGAGACGCTCGAAGATTATTCCATTAAAGTTGCCGAAACGTGGAAGCTGGGCCAGAAAGATAAAGACAACGGCGTGCTGTTGCTGATTGCCCAGGATGATCGCAAAGTCCGCATTGAAGTGGGTGACGGCCTGGAAGGCAGTTTACCCGACATCACGTGCGGCCACATCATTCGCCGCGAGATCGTGCCGCGCTTTCGCGACAGCGATTATGAAGGCGGTGTTCGTGCCGGAGTGGAAGCGATTCTCGGAGCCATCGCCGGTTCTTATCAAGTTGAAGCCGAAAGCGGTGATGAACCTGATCTGAAGTTTCGCATTCTTTTCTTTTCTATTTTCCTCGTCGTGGTGGGAACGTTTACGACAATCGGCTTGGTTTCGCCCGGCGCCGTCGGCTGGATTCTTTATTTTTTTCTCATTCCGTTTTGGAGCACTTTTCCGATGATCAGCCTCGGCGTCAAAGCCGGTGTGCTGCTATTAGTCGGCTATCTCGCGGGTTACCCGCTGTTCAAATTTTGGTTTGGCAAAACGAAAAAAGGCAAAGCGCTTGCCGAAAAAATGAAGGCCGCGGCCAAGACAAAATCGGCCAGCGGACGGTCTTATCGCAGTGGTGGCGCCTCAAGCGGTTGGTCGTGGCGCAGCGGCAGTTCATCGGGCGGTGGGTTCTCCGGAGGTGGCGGTAGTTTTTCCGGTGGCGGGTCATCCGGGAGTTGGTGAGATGAAATGCCTCTGCACGACGTGTTGCAAACGCAAGCGCCGTGACGCGCAACCGCTGCCGGCGCGGAAAAGATACCTGAGCCGCCGCATCCGTTTCGTTTTGCAGGAAAGCCGCCGTTTAAAAATGCCGCTGCTGATTTTATCCGGCAAATACGGCTTGCTGACGCCGGAGCAAAAAATTTCCTGGTATGATCGGGCGCTTTTAGCAAACGAGGTCGAAAGCCTCTCCCGAAAATTGGTGCAACAACTTTCGCGACGGGAGGTGTCCAGCGTGGTGTTTTACGCGCGGCCCCGAAAAACCGCCGGCTGGCGGCCATATTATGCAGCCCTCGAAAACGCTTGTGAACGTTTAAAAATTCCGCTCAGATTTAAAAAGGTGTGAGTTTTTTTCTCGCGCAATGAATGTCTGCTTTCAATCAACAAACTCACGGGGTTTCGCGGCTTAAAGCTATTTTACACGGACGTTGTCCGCGCTGCCGGCAGGGAAAAATTTATCGTACGCTGTTTTCAATGCACGGCCATTGCACGGTGTGCCGGTTAAAATTTCAGCGCGAGCAGGGTTACTTTTTGGGGGCGCTTTATGTTTATTACGGCCTCAGCCTGCCCATTTTTTTGAGTTTGGTTTTTTGGGTGTCAACCTGGAAGTTGTGGTCGGAATATTTTATTGTCTTTCCGGCGCTGCTCATGTATGTGCCGTTTATTCCATTTACCTATCGCACGGCGCGCATTATTTGGATTCACTTTGATCGTTTTGTTGATCCGGAATAAATTTAGATCGTTACATGTTTCACGATGCCAATATGCAAACTTTAGAACCCTACGGCTGGAACGAATTTTTCGCCAACAGTTTCGCGCCCTTTGCCGCGCAGGGCTATGGCGTGGGGCGCGTTGCCGTGCAGCATAAAACGCAATACGAGCTTTACACGGCGCACGGCGAAATCCGCGCCGAAACCACCGGCAAAATGCAATACGCAGCGCGCAGCAAAGATGATCTTCCCGTCGTCGGTGATTGGGTCGTGACCCGTCCGCGCGACAAAGAGGTGGTGACGATTTTTGACATTCTGCCGCGCAAAAGCAAGTTCTCGCGCAAGGCCGCGGGCAAGAAAACCGAAGAACAAATCGTAGCCACGAATATCGACGCGGTGT
>CAYUVM010000294.1:0-6148 GCA_964447935.1 uncultured Cytophagia bacterium
AATGGCGGGATCACTCGTTCCGCCGGCTTTGGCAACGGCGGCGGCGGCTTGCGCAGCCGATCGATACTCGACGGAAAGCCACGCGGGAATATGTACGCCGATGCCTTCACACATTTGATGAAAGTACGCGGCCCAGCCGATGGCGACGGCAACATTACCGATGGCGTATTCAATGATCAAATCCCAGCCGATGATCCACGCGACGACTTCGCCAAGCGTGGCGTAAGAATACGTGTAAGCGCTGCCGGAAACGGGCACCATCGAGGCAAATTCGGCGTAACACAAACCGCTGAAGGCGCAGGCAATCGCGGTGAGAAAAAACGACAGCATAATGGCCGGGCCGGCGCCGGGGCGCGCCGCATCACCGGCAACCGCGGTACCGATCACCGCGAAAATGCCGGTGCCGATGATCGCGCCAATGCCGAGTGAAATCAAATCCATCGCGCCGAGCGAACGCTTGAGGTGCGTGCCTTCGGCGTCGCTCGCCAATTGATCGAGGTTCTTTGTGCGAAAGATGCTCATAGGATGAACTCAAAAAAGATAAAATGAGAAAAATACAAAATGATTATTGTAATTTAATAATTCATTCAACTTGCGCGGGTGACCCGCCACGCCACAATCAATGCGGCCACGAGCAGCAGCGCCGCGAGCAAAAATGGGGCGCCGGGAAGGTGCCAGCTCCGGTGCGCGCCGATGAAATTGGCGAAGATGCGCGTAAACAGGCTCGGGCCGAGCATGCCGGTGATGCCCATGATGCTGCTGTTCGCGCCCTGCAATTGGCCCTGCGCCGAGGGATCGACACGCCGGGTCATCAAGCCTTGCATCGAAGGCATGTATAGTCCCATCAAGGCGAAGATCGGCATTCCACTCCAAAACGAGTTTGGCGTACGCGCCAACCCATAGATCGTAAATCCGATTGCGCCGCAAATGAGCGCGGCAAGCAATGCGCGTCGCTCGCCAAAACGCGCGACAACACGTCGCACGACACCGCCCTGCACGATCATCATGCAAACACCAATCGCAGTAAGGGTGAGGCCGACCATACGCTCATCCCAGCCGTAACGAAAACTCGTGTAAAGCACGAACACACTTTGCAACGCTTGATGCGCGAGAAAATAAAGCGCCGTGACAGCAGCGAGGCCGAGCAACTCCGGGTGCGAACGCAACAGCGTGAGTGAACCAATGGGGTTCGCTTTTTTCCAACTGAAAGCGGCGCGGCGTTCCGGCGGCAAAGATTCCGGCAAGATGAAAACGCCGTAGGTCGCGTTGATGAGCGTCAAAGCTGCAGCGCCCCAAAATGGCAGGCGCGGATCATACGCACCAAGCAAACCGCCGAGCGCCGGGCCGAGAATAAAGCCGAGCCCCCACGCGGCGCCGACAAGACCGAAACTCGCAGCGCGTTTTTCCGGCGGCATCACGTCCGCAACATAAGCGCTGGCGGTGGTGAAACTCGCGCCGGTGATGCCGGAAATGACACGGCCCAGGAACAACCAACTCACCGTTGGGGCAAGCGCCATCACGATATAGTCAAAGCCCAATCCGAAGTTCGATAGCAAAATCACGGGACGGCGGCCAAAACGATCCGAGAGTGCGCCAAAAACCGGTGAGCAAATGAATTGCATCAACGCCCAAACCGAGCCGAAGAGGCCGTACATTTCTGCAGCGGCCGCTGTGTTACCATCCATAAAGCGCTCGATCAACTTCGGCAATACCGGAATGATGATGCCGAACGACAGCACGTCGAGCAAAATGGTGACGAAGATGAAGGGTAAAGCCGCGCGCGACGGTGGCGAGGCTATATTGGGTTCAGGCATAGACGTTTTAAAAAACAAAAGGATAAAAAGGCCTTCTTCTCACAAAGCACTTTGAGTTTACATCATTAAAACCCCTCGCCTTTTGCAAACACTTTTTCACTTTTTTACAGGAGTACCCCCGCAACTGCGGCCACCATACATGTCGACAGGGTGCCAGCAATCATCGCTTTGACACCCAGCCGCGATAAATCGCCGCGGCGTTCGGGACACAGCGCGCTATAGCCGCCGATTTGGATGCCGATACTGCTGAAATTCGCAAAACCGCAGAGCGCGTAGCTGGCAATCAATTGTGCGCGCGGCGTCAACCACGCGCCGTTGGTTTCGACAAGCTGTTTACTCATATCGCTGTAAGCGACAAACTCGTTGAGCACCATCTTTTTGCCAAGTAGCGTGCCGATTTTAAAAATATCATCGGCGGGCACGCCCATCACCCATGCTAATGGCGAAAAAACCCAGCCGAGAATTTGCTCGAGGCTGGTACCCAGTTTGTGCAAGCCGAAATTGACGACTGCGGTCAGCGCCAAAAATGAAATCAACATGGCGGCGACATTGAAAGCGAGCTGCAAACCTTCCGTCGTGCCGCGCGCCGCAGCCTCGACGACATTGACATCGACCCGTGGAATATCGATGGGCGTAGCACCCGACGTCTTCGGTTCCTCTGATTCCGGCAGCATCAATTTCGCAATCACCAGCGAAGCAGGCGCGCACATGACACTGCAAGCAATCAAATGGCCGGCGATGCCGGGAATATAGTCCCGCAACATGCCGACGTACGCGGCCAGCACGCCGCCGGCCGTGGTGGCAAAGCCTGCCGCCATGCACGCCATCAATTCCGATTGCGTCAACGACGCGATGTAGGGGCGAATAACCAGCGGCGCTTCGGTTTGGCCAACAAAAATATCAGACACGGTCGAGAAACTTTCCGCGCCGCTGACGCCGAGAAATTTCGAGATAAACCGCGCCATATTTTTAATGATGAACGGCATCACGCGCAAATAATAGAGCACGGCCATCAGCGCCGCGAAGAAAATAATCGTCGGCAAAATTTGAAAAGCGAAAATGAAGCCGAAGGATTGCGGCTTTAACACCAAATCGCCAAAGACAAACGCTGCGCCTTCTTTGCTGAAATTCAGCAAGCGATCCACCGCATCGTTGGCAAACGTAAAAAAATATTTGACCGGCGTGCGTAAAACGAGCAGCGCGAAGCCGATCAGCACGGCCATGCCGAGACCGATCGTGCGCCAATTGACTTTTTTGCGCAGCGCCGCCGGGCAAAATAAAAACGCAATGCCCATAATGACGACAACGCCGAACGCGCTAATCAAACGTTCCACAGTCCAACCTCCGAGTTTGATAATGAAGTGATAAAAATGCGTAGAAGAATATAAAAATGCAAGGGAAACTTTTTAGGCGGGAAAAAAACACGGCGGCATCGGCAACGGTTACCGCGGCCGGATACAACAAACTGAGGTGTCGAGGCAAAAGTACTCCTCCGCGGCGTTGGCGGTCGTGCGGCCTGAAAATAAAACTGGCGAATTGGCGCTACGTCGTTTCCTCGACATATTATGCGAGCCTCCTACTTTTTCGGTGAATTTACATTTTGCAAAAATTGCCGCGCATTTTTTCGCATGTCGGCAAAACGCTCATCGTTTAACTTGACCGTCCGCTGCAAGAAACGGCGAAAATAAGTCGCGGCTTGGGATGAATCGTTCAGCGTTTGATAAACCGTGCCGAGAAAATAATAGCAATCGTAACAGTCGGCGCTCAACTCAATAGCTTTGCGGTAAGCAGCGATTGCCGCTTTATTTTCATTCTGGCTCATGTGCGCCGCGCCGAGCATGTAATGCTGGCGGCTGCTGAAATCCAGCCCTTGTTTGGAACAGGCAATGGCCTGGCGCATTTCCTCTTCGGCGGCGCGATATTTCTTCAACTGATAATAAGTCAGTCCGAGATTGAAATGGCTGAAGGCAACCGTCGTGTCCTGCCGCACCGCTGCGGCAAAATAAACTGCCGCCGAATCAAACCACGCACGCCCCTGATAGGCGCGTCCGATATCCGTCAGCACGCCGGTGCTCGAATCACCGGTCGCCGCCAAATAGGATTTCAAATAACTCTCCGCTAAATCATAACGGCTGTGGCGCATGTTCAGATAGCACGAGCCGAGGCGGCGCAAAATACGTAGCTGGCTGGAGACCTGATCAAAAAGTTTTAAATATGTTGCTGCGGCAGCTTCAAAATTATTGCTGCAGAAATACGCGTCGGCCAGAAGCAAACGCGCCGCAAAATTTGTTGAGTCGGCAGCCAAGAGGCGGCGCGCGAAACCCTGCGCCTCAACGCAACGTTCGTTCGCTAACAAACAATTGCCGAGAGCAGTAATAACATCCGTCCCGGCCGTCGAATCAACCGCTGCCACCGCCGCGGCAAATTGTTTACTGGCGCACAACAATTGCGCCAGTAGTTTTCGCGCCGGCGCCAGCGTCGAATCGGCCCGTAACGCCCGGCGGACCTCCTCGAGTGCGGAGGTTATCCCGCCGCTGGCTTCTTCTGCTTTGGCAATGAAATAATACGCACGAGCCTGAAAAACTTTGCTCCGGGCGGCGAGTTGCATCAACTGCATGCACGGCCCGTATTCGCCGAGATTAAAATAACACAAACCCTGATAAAAAATCGCCGCCGTATCAGCCGGATTGACTTGGCGCGCAGCGGTGTAAAGTTCCAGCGCTGTGCGATAATCGCCAAACGTGAAGGCTTCAAACGCCCTTTGCGTTTGCGGCGTTTGCGTCCAGCCGGGTTGGGCGATCAATAAAAGTCCGATAATATAACACAAAAAGATTGGGCGCGCAAGCATGAATTTAGGTTTGACTGATTTATTCCAAAAACCAATAATTAAATCGTAAACGGCTTCACGATCCCCCACCGCATCAACAGATAAAGCCCCAGCGTGTACAAAACTGAAATCGCAATGGAAATCCAGATTTCTCTTTTTTGCGGCGGTTGTCTCCCTAACAACCGGCCGCCGCCCCAAAGCATAAACAAAATACCTGCAAGATTGCTCAACCAGTAACCGCCAATCATGCCCATTTGAAAGGAACCGGGGCTAAAAAAATTCACCGCATTGCCAACGAGCCAGGCCAGCGGCAGGTTAATAAAAATATCATTCCACCACGATAGCGGTGACAGCATATACCCAATGGCGAAAATCAGGCCGGGCAAAAATTGTTTTTTAAATCTGGCAGCGCCATGGGCCGGCGGTGACTTTTTTTTGTCAGGCAACTCAGGAATTTTCATGAACTCCAGTGCAGGCAGACATCTTGTTTCGTATTTTTATCGGAAACGCTTCGTATAAAGAACGCGATCGTCGCCATCCGCATAGAAATCCGGAATGCGTGCGACCTCGCCATATTGATGGCGGCGATACAAACGGCGCGCCGATTCGTAACGTGGCAGCGAAGAAGTTTCGATCACCACCAATCGTGCCGGCTCAGTGGAACACGCCATGCGTTCGGGATGACAAACCTGTTGCTCAACATACTTGATCAACAAACTGCCGGCCCCGCGTCCATGCTGCGCGGGATCGACGGCGATCCAATACAGATCATACGTGCCGGACGTCATCGGCGTCGGGCCGTAACATATATAACCGAGTGGTTGGTCGGTGACATCAACCGCGCAGGCGAGCCAGTAATCTTTTTGTGCGGAATTGTTCAGATACACGTCAATCAATTCCAGCGCACAGAGCACCTCGGCCTCCAGAAAAACCTTGGTCTCGTGTAAAATCCGCTGGATACTCGCGCGATCATCGCGGCGCAAAGGCCGGATGGTGATGCCCGTTGTTGACATGAATGCCTTTCGATGAATCATTTGAGTTGTAAAGCAAAAGCGTTGAACACGGATGACGCTGATCACACGGATTCTCGCAGATTGAGAAGGCAACTCATCAAAAAACCGAGCAAATCCGCGGCATCCGTGTTCAAAAACTTTAGAATTTTTTTCCCAATTGGGGTTGTCATTGATGCAACCTACTTCACGCCCAATTCCTGCAGCAGAAAATCCGCGCCCGCGAATTTTTGGACGACCCACAACACGTAGCGAATATCCACGGCAATCGAACGGCTATATTCCGCGCTCCATTGATAGTCGTTGATGGTCGCTTCGTAGCTGCGATCAAAATTCACGCCGACGAGTTCGCCGTTCGCATTCAGCACCGGGCTGCCAGAATTGCCGCCGGTAGTGTCGGTATCGTAGAGAATCGCCAGCGGCACGTCCTGCAATTTCTCGCTTTTGAATTGGCCAAAATCTTTCGCGCGCCACAAATCGAGCAGTTTCGCGGGCGC
>CAYUVM010000295.1:0-6023 GCA_964447935.1 uncultured Cytophagia bacterium
TCCTGACATTTCTATTGTGGACAAAACCATGACATTTCTATCGAGCTTCTACAAGAGAGCGGAGGTTGGTTGCGACTCAGAGATAAGCCCGAGGAAGCAAAATTCCTCGGAAAGAATTCCGCGCGGAAAATTTTTAAATTTTAAGTCTTCAGGACTTGGCCCATTGGCCGCTAAAAATTTAAGGATAGCCAGTTAAATGAAAACCTTGACAAAATTAGAAAGTTTCCCTATATTCTCACCTATCAGGGTGCGACACGCGGGGAAAAGTCAGGATGAGAATTGTTGCGGTGTCGTGAGGTGTGGAAAAAGTTTCTTTCATTGATTTCTGCAGGTGAAGGAAAAATGAGGCTCGTCTGCTTTCCTGTCGGCGCGACAGCGAGTGATCATAGTGCTGATTCGTTACCCTTACCAATAGTTGTTCCTTCCTTAAAACATTGTGCTGGATAAATTGTTCTGGTCACCGCAAACGAAATAAGTTTTGTTTGGCTGGCTTTTTTTGTCTGATTTTATTTTTCGATTTCAGCGTGGCCGTCGCCGGTGGGTGATTCTTAACCTTGCCGACCGCGCATAAGTTTGGCGTCTTGTGCATTTTTCACGTAAATGTTTTCCAAGACTTTCGTCGCTGAATGTCCGCAGCATTTTAGTACAGCCGGTATAAAATGAACATTAAACGAGTATTGGCGGCGTTTGCTTTTAACGCGCTCGTTCTTTCTACCGCAAACCCAAATTTTCTCACGCAAAAAAATTTCCATCACGAATGATAATCCATGCCCAAGCCTGGGCGAGTGCATTTGGTTCTTGGCTGCAAATGAACTTCAAAAAGGAGACCAGGATATGTTTTTCGTGCCAGCTTCGACGTTTCGTCAAAATCTTCGGTTGATGAACATGAGGGGAAGAACACTGGTTTTTATTTTCGCTGTTTTAGGGTCATGGTTCTTTTCCAATGCGGCTTCGGCGCAAACAGAATTATTTTTTTCCGAGTATATTGAAGGCTCTTCGAATAACAAAGCGTTGGAGGTTTACAACGGCACGGGTGCAGCGATAAATCTCGCCACCGGTAGTTATGATATTCAAATGTTTTTCAACGGCAGTGCCACCGCCGGATTGACCATCGCATTGACCGGAACCGTTGCCAATGGCGATGTCTATGTCCTGGCGCAAGCTTCATCCGTCGCGGCCATTCTCGCCCAAGCTGATCAGACTTCCACGGCAAGCTTCTACAACGGCGATGACGCGGTTGTGCTGCGCAAGGGCGGGGTTGTTATCGATGTCATCGGCCAAATTGGTTTTGATCCGGGAACGGAATGGGGCACAGGCCTGGCTTCTACTGCCGACAACACGATACGCCGCAAAGCTTCGATTCTTGCTGGTGACGCCAACGGGACTGATGTGTTTGATCCATCCATTGAATGGGATGGCTTCGCAAACGACACGTTTACCGGTTTAGGCGCACACGCAACCAGCGACGCCGCGCCGAGTGTGATAACAACAACACCGACTAACGGCGCTACGAATATCGCGGTCAGTAGCAGTATTACAATCACCTTCAGCGAGGCGGTGAATGTCACCGCCAGTTGGTTCACGATTGCCGGCGGCAGCAGCGGTTCACACACGGCAATGGTTTCCGGCGGACCGACGACGTTTACACTTGATCCCGATATTGATTTCGCCAACAACGAAACCGTTACGGTGACGGTGGTCGCGTCGAACGTGACGGATCAAGATACGAATGATCCGCCGGATAACATGACGACAAATTTTATTTTTAGTTTTAGCACGCCGGCCGCGGATGTCGCGCCGAGTGTCGCGGCGACGACGCCAACCAACGGCGCTACGAATGTCGCCATCAACAGCGATATCATTATTACGTTCAGTGAACCCGTGAATGTAACCGGCAGTTGGTTCAGTCTTTCCGGCGCGACGAGCGGCAGCCACACAGCGACGGTGAGCGGCGGGCCGACGACGTTTACGCTGAACCCCGATGTTGATTTCGCCAACAACGAGACCGTGACAGTGACGGCGTTTGCCGCTAACGTCACGGATCAGGACGCGAGCGATCCACCGGATAACATGACGGCGGATTTCAACGCCAGTTTTACGACGATTGCCAGCGATATTGCGCCGACCGTCGCCAGCACGACACCGAATAATAACGACGCGGGCGTGGATGTTGTTGCGAATATCACTGTCAATTTCAGCGAACCAGTGAATGTGGCCGGCAATTGGTTTAGTCTCAGCGGTTCTGTGAGCGGCGCGCACACGGCAGCCGTGAGCGGCGGGCCGACGAGTTTCACTTTGAATCCGGACATCAATTTTAACAACGGTGAAACCGTGACGGTCACCATTTTAGCGGCCAATGTCACGGATCAAGACGCGACGGATCCGCCGGATAATATGACATCGGATTATGTGTTTAGTTTTATGACGCCGTCTCTCATCATCAACGAAATTTTAGCTGACCCGAGTTCCACTGCAGGCGATGCCAACGGCGACGGAACCATCAACACGACACAAGATGAATTTATTGAATTCATCAACGTCACCGGCGCGCCACTGAATATTTCTGGCTGGACGATTTCGGACGCGGTGCAAGTGCGTCATACTTTCCCGGCAAATACGATTGTAACGAGCCAGTGCGGCATTGTTATTTTTGGCGGCGGCACCCCGACGGGGGCTTTTGGCAACACCGTCGTGCAAGTCGCAAATGCCAGCGGCAATTCACTCGGCCTAAACAACACGGGCGATACGATCACGTTGCGAAACGGCACTATCGTGATCGCAACTTACACCTACGGTTCGGAGGGCGGCGCCGATGAGTCGCTCACGCGCAATCCCGACGTGACCGGGCCGACGCCATTAGTGAAACACACTACGGCCACGGGCGCCGGCGGGCGTCTTTTCTCCGCGGGCTTGAAAGTTGACGCCACGCAATTCTCCGGTTGCGATCCGATCATCATAGTAACGAAAGAGATTTTTGAGATTCAAGGCAACGGCACGGCGAGTCCGTTTGTTAATCAAACTGTGACCACGGAAAACAATGTGGTGACGGCGGTGGCCTCGAATGGATTTGCCATGCAAACGCCAGCGGCACGCAGTGACAATGACGCGCAAACTTCGGACGGTATTTTTGTTTTCACCAGTTCCGCGCCGACTGTGAGTGTCGGGGATTTCGTCAATGTCACTGGCCAAGTGATCGAGTTTTTTAATTTCACCGAATTTAGCAACGGCCCAACTGTGACGTTCGTTTCTTCCGGCAATCCGCTGCCGGCGCCGGTGCAACTGGACGGCGTGACGCCTTCGCCGAACCAGCCGCAATCCGCGACCGAGTTTGAGCGCTTCGAAGGTATGCGCGTGGAAATCGCCAGCGGCGTTGTGACCTCGGGAAATCAAACGTTCGGCACCGATCCGACTGCTGAAGTTCTCATTACCTCCGGCTCCAGCCGCCCCTTCCGCGAACCGGGCATCGAATTTCCTGGCCTGGCTGGTTTACCGGTGTGGGATGGCAATCCCGAAATTTTTGAGCTGGATCCCGATCGCCTCGGGCAATCGAATGCGACGATTCCCGGGGGCTCAACTTTTTCTGCGACCGGCGTGTTGGGTTACGAATTTAATGATTACGAATTTTGGCCGACGTCTTATTCCGTGAATAACGCGACTTTCCCGCGAGCCGTACGGGCGCGCAACAGCGGTGAGACCACGATCGCGACGCTGAACGCGCTGCAATATTTTGACGACGTGGACGACCCCGGCATCGGCGAAACGGTAAAAACCACGCAGCAGTACCTCGACAAACAGAACAAACTGTCGATGTACATTCGCACGCTGCTCGGCGCACCGGATATCCTGGCGATGCAGGAAGTGGAGAAGCTCGGCGTTTTGCAGGCGTTGGTTAACAAAATTCACAACGACGATGCGTCATTGACTTACACGCCGTATCTCGTCGAAGGTAATGACGTCGGCGGCATTGACGTCGGTTTCCTTGTGCGTAGCGGCGTGACAGTGAATTCGGTGACGCAGTTGGGTGCTACGGAGACCTTATCGGTTGACGGTTCACTGTTGCACGACCGGCCGCCGTTATTGTTGGACGCGACGCTGGCGAACGGTTGCGCGATTTCGGTGCTGGTGGTGCATCAGCGCTCGTTGAATGACATTGACAGTCCGAGCAGCGGCGCGCGCGTGCGGCAGAAGCGTCACGAGCAAGCGGTGTCGGTGGCGAATATGGTGCAAGGTTTCCAAACTGCAAACCCGAATATCAACCTCGTGGTCACTGGTGATTTCAATGCGTTTCAATTTTCCGACGGCTACGTGCATGTACTTGGGCAAATTATGGGAACACCGGCCAGCGCGAGCGAAGCACTCATTCCCGGCACAGATGTTGTGAATCCGGATTTGACTAACGCGGTGCTCGCGTTGCCAGCGAATGAGCAATACTCGTATGTTTTTGAAGGTAGCGCGCAAATTCTCGATCACATGCTGGTCTCGCAAACATTGCATGCTTCTGTCACCGGCATTGAATATGCGCGCGCTAACTCCGATGCCGCGAATATTTTTGAAAACGATGGTTCGACGGTGTTGCGCACATCGGATCACGACGGCCTCGTGCTCTTTGTGATGCCGAATCTGCCAGTAGCGAATGCCGGTGCGGATCAAGCCATTTGCGTTGGACAATCAATTGCAATCGGCGGCAACCCAACCGCCAGCGGCGGCACGGCGCCATACACTTTTAGCTGGACACCGGCGACAGGATTGAATGATGCGACGCTGGCGAATCCCACTGCGTCGCCAGCAGTGACCACGACGTATACGGTAGAAGTCACCGATGCGACGGGTTGCAAAAGTATGGATGAAGTGACAGTCACGGTGAATCCGTTGTCGACCGCGAACATCAGTGGCAATGATCCGGTGAATGCGGGATCGACGAACACCTACACGGCAACGACGAATGCAAGCAGTCCAACGTATTCTTGGAGCGTAACGAATGGAACGATCAACGGCAGCAACACCGGCAACTCCGTGAGTGTTACCGCGGGTTCGGCGGGAACGATGGTGGTGAGCGTCACAGTCTCCGATGGTGTGACGAGTTGCAGCAACAGCGCGACGAAGAATGTCACTGTCAACGCTTGCACTTTGGCGGCGAATGCTGGCGCGGATCGTGCGGTTTGTATCGGGCAATCCACGTCGCTCGGTGGCAGCCCCACGGCCAGTGGTGGCACACCGCCTTATACTTTTAGCTGGGCGCCAGCAACAGGTTTGAATGACGCAACGATTGCAAATCCAACCGCAACGCCCGCCGCGACCACAACGTACACGGTGACGGTGAGTGATGCCGGAGGATGTAGCACAACTGATCAAGTGATCGTCACGGTGAATGCGTTGCCGACGGTGAGCATTAGCGGTAACGATCCGGTGAATGTGGGATCAACACAAACTTACTCGGTAACGACTAACGCGAGCAGCCCAGCTTATTCGTGGAGCGTGACGAACGGCACAATCAACGGCGGCAATACCGGCAACTCAGTGAGTGTGACGGCTGGCGCGGTCGGAACGATGGTGGTGAATGTAACTGTTACAGATGGCGTGACAACGTGCAGCAACAACGCGACAAAGAATGTCACCGTTACGGCCGGCTGCGCGCTCACGGTGGATGCTGGCAGCGATCGCAAAGTACTTTATGCGCTTACAACCACGCTCGGCGGCACGCCGACTGTTACTGGCGGCACGCCGCCTTACACTTACAGTTGGACGCCGGCCACGGGTTTGGATAATCCGGCTGCGGCAAATCCGAAAGCGCGGATAACGAATACGACGACATTTACCGTTATCGTCACGGACGCCAACAGTTGCTCCGGCACGGATCAAGTCACGATCACCGTGGAAAATTATGTTTTGTTGAGTAACAGTGACGTGAAGATCACCCAGAATAAGACGTCGAAAGGGGATATTCACGCCAACACCGATATCGAATATCAAACGGGCGCGCCCCGTACGCAAGCTGGAAACTTAGCGGCGATGGACGAAATCAC
>CAYUVM010000296.1:0-6010 GCA_964447935.1 uncultured Cytophagia bacterium
CTCAGTCGTGTCATCCAACAATGCCAGCGCGCCGCCGTGGCCCGTGCTGGTGTTGCGGCGGAAAATATTGTTGCGAATCTCCGAGCTTTTGACGCGGATAAAAGTGAGCGCCGCGCCGCGCTGTGATTGATTATCTTCAAACACACAGTTTTCAATCAAAATATCCTCGCTGAAACGCGCGAGAATGGCGCCGGCCTTGAGGTTGGTTTTATAATTCCGGAAAGTCAGATTCGCCAAACGCAGTTTTGCGATGTTTTCCAGCCGCAGCAATTCGGTATTCGTAACATTCGCGCCGCCGAAAATAGTTCCCGGATTTGCCGTTGCGCCAAGAATGGCGATGTTGCTCTTGGCCTGAATCGGGAATTGTTCGCCGTTGGTCGCAACGGAGTAAATCCCCGGCGCCAACTTGATCGTCAGCGAATCAAGCTCGGTCGCAAAAATTTGTGAAAACGCATAACCGAGCGTGCGCCACGGCGAGCTTGTCGAGCCGTTGTTGTCGTTCGAGCCATTTGTTGCAACATAAAAATCAGTAGTGCCGAGCGGAATGTTGTTTGCGACATTGCGATAATTGCTGAGATCGACAAAGTTTGCCGGATAAACCAGATGGCTGTTGGGAACGGCGCCCCAGTAATTGTAGCGCGCGTTGACCGGTGTCTTGTTGTCGATAATATACAATTGCGTGCCGGTGGCGCCGCCAACGTTATCATGAATATCGTTACCGGCGTTCAGCACGCCGCCGATCATCGGGTTGCTCGAATACACGATAATGCCGCCGGCATTTTTGGCGATGGCGCGGCTGGCGCTATTGCCGCGAATGCGATTGCGTTGCAGTGTCGGTGCGGCGAGATTGATATAAACGCCGCCGGCGCTATTTTTTGCCGTGTTCTGTTGAATAATATTGGCGAGCAGTCGAGCCGACTTGGTTAACTGGCAATAAATGCCGGCGCCATCAAACGCGACATTATTTTCCAGCAGATTGCTTTCCAAAAGAATATCCGCGCCGCCATCGAGCAGCACGCCGCCACCAAGTGTCTTTGCTTCATTGGCGCGAAGGCGGCAATCTTTGATCACGATTTTCCGGCAGTTACGCAAAAGGATGGCGCCACCGCGACTGCCCTCGCCGGTATCGATTTTTGCGAAACCGTGGCGCAGGGTCAATGCGGTAATCGAAACGCCCACCACATTTTGCCCGAACACCGCGCGGGCGCTTTGGTTTGCATCAATGATGGTGTTAAAACTGCCGTTGCCGAGGAGAGAAATCCAACTTTTTAATTTAATTGGAAAGTTTTCCCCGGTTGCTGCAACGCCGAAAATTCCCGTGGGCAATTTAATTACTTTGGGATTGAGTGAGTCGGCATTCAACTGGCTCAAGGCAAACGTGATGGTGCGCCACGGATTATCTTTCGCGCCGGTACCGGTGGTGTTGCTGCCGGTTGGCGAAACATAAAAAGTATCGGTAGCAGCGACAGCGGTATTGTTGGGCAGGTGGTCATTTGCCAAAAGAACACTCAACCCGCTCACATAGCCAAGAAAAATTGCCAAAAGCATCCAACCGCGGGACGACATGGGTATGACCATAATTGAGTAAAGACAAAACAAACGGTGAAAATTTCGAAACAATTGCTGTTTAAATTATACCGGCAAGAGGCAGGGTTTGGAAAAAAGAAAAAGTCTGAAGTCGAGCGTCCAAGTTTCAAAGCCGGCGCGCGCGCCCGGCATTAGAACGGCTCACGGAAGTGAGCCAGTAAAATTATTATTTTTTAATTCTTGTTCAGCGGTTTCAATCATGTAACGTTCCAAGCCCAAATTTAACGCAGTGATAAACTCATTGGGATTCCAGCCCTCCACCATTTTAGCAACTAAACGCCGATCCGCCAAAATCTCGGCGATGGATTTTTCGTAGAATAATGCCGCATTTTCACCGCCGTCTTTATGCCAGACAACCGAAGTTCCGGGCGGCACCAGCGCGCTTACTTGCAGCGTTTTCCGCTCAATCATCACCAGGCCATTGCCGATTTCGCGGCTTAATTGGAACTCATCGACTGTAGCCACATAAATCATTTCGTCGGTAACCATTAAATCCCGCACCGAGTGATTGACCAGCGCGGGATGCCGCAAAACGCCGATGGCGCCGGTTGGGAGATCATAAAATCCGATGCCGCCATAACCTTTGTTGCGCTCGCCTTCATAAAAAGAAAAGCCCACCCAAATTTTATGATCCGCTAAAGTCGCGGCAGAAATGACGGATTCGATTTCGCCCAGCCCGCTCCTGAACTCTTCATTATCCTCGTCATAACCAAAATGCTCGATGATCTGAGGACGATATCGCATCAACAATTCAGCGGACGGTTTAGGAAAACGTGCCAGAGTTTTCACGGCGCCGAGAGAATCACGCAGGATCGCATATTTTTCCAACTTGATCTCGACGGGCTCAATTTCCAAAACGTTCTTTCTGGCAACCGGCAGTTGTGCTTGTTCCCATTCATTCATTTTATAATGGCCGGGCCGCGATACCCTCATGTCCAATACGCCAAGATGGTGATAACCTCGTTGCCTGAATTCGTGCATAACGGCAGCAAGGCCGTCGTTTTGCCATTGCAGGAAAATATAGACCAGCGTTTTATTGGGAAAAGTTGCTTCGAGGTCAGCCAGCCGCGCGGCGCTGAAGGATTGCGCGCCTTGAGGGTGATAAGTTTGATAATCATCGTAACTACGCAAATCCAGCAATATTGCCTTACCGGCGTTCAGCCATTCCCAGGCTTGTTGCGCTTCAATGTGAGGCAACGCTGCGGCGGATATCAAACTATCGTGGTCATTCCCGTTGAGGAATGCCGTCGATACATATTCGGGATCATATTGACTTTTTTCCAGCGCCGCGTTTGGTTGAAAAGTGTAATGCCCATCATGCGTGGATTGATTATTATGCGGCGCCACGCGGTACCCCTCATGTTGATCGGCTCGTGAGCCGATTTTAAAAAACGCCGTCAACAGACCAATACTGTACGCCACGCCAAGCCAATAACGGAAACGCGATTTCGTCATGAAAATGTCGCTCCAGGTAATAGAGGAGGAAACGTCTTGACTACGGGTATCAAATCGGAAAATCGTTTTCGGTAAGTTTATTATACCGGCAAGGCGGCAAATTTGGTGAGACTTGAAAAAGGAATGTGGAGAGGAATCGCCGAGTTATTTAAGCGTAACGCCGCGCGTTTCCGGCAGCAACAAAATCATCATCGCGCCGATCAAGAAGAAAGCCGAAGTGAGCGCTAAAGCACTGCCGATGCCGTAAAGATCGGCAAGTTGGCCAATCGTGAAAGGCGCGAGCGCGCTGAACGCGCGGCCGGCATTGTAGGCGAACCCCTGGCCGGTGGCGCGAATAGAAGTGGGAAAAAGTTCTGCCAACATCGCGCCGAAAAGTGAGAAATAACCGGAGCCGAAAAATCCGATGAACGGGCCGAGCAGCATGAGGGTCGCATCGTTGCGCGCCATTTGCCCGTAAATCGGGACGAGAACCGCGGCGGTGAGGAGATAAAAAATAAAAGTGGGTTTGCGGCCAAAACGATCGGAGATAAAACCAAACGAGAGATAACCGCAGAACGCGCCAATTTGCATCGGAATAATCCAGCCGGAAGTTTTGACGATGCTCATGCCGGCGCCGCCTTGTAAAAGTGGTTTGGATAAAAATCCCGGCAGCCAGGTGAAAAGGCCCCAATAGGCGAAGAGAACAAAGCTTGTCAGGAGCGTGGCGATGAGGGTACGGCGCAATAAAGCTGGCTGGAAAATGGCGTTGAGTTTTTCTTTGAAAAACTGCGAGAGTTGCACACTTGACGTCTGCGCGACGTTCCAGACCGCCGGTTCGGGAACGCGGCGGCGAATCCAGATGGTGAGTAAAGCAGGCAGAACGCCAACGAGAAAAAGCACGCGCCAGCCGAAGCGGGGCAACACGAAAGCGGAAACGAGCGCGGCTAAAATATAGCCGAGCGCCCAGCCGGATTGCATGATGCCGATGGCTTTGCCGCGATGTTCGGCAGGCCACGTTTCCGAAACCAGCACCGAGCCGGAGGACCATTCGCCGCCCATGCCGAGACCGAGCAAACTGCGCCAGAGAATCAATTGCAATAAGTTCTGCGCGGTCGCCGTGCCGGCAGAGCAGAAAGAATAAATTAAGATAGTGGCAATGAGCGCTTTCGTGCGGCCGATGTAATCCGCGATGATGCCAAACAAAATGCCGCCGATGGCCGAGGCTAACAAGGTCACTGAAGCCAGCAGTCCTGCCGTGGCCGAGTCAAATTGAAATTCTTTTTGAATGGTGGTGAGCGCAAAGGTGTACAACAACACATCCATTGCGTCGAGCATCCAACCCGCTTGCGCAGCAAAGAGGGCATGCCATTGCGTCGAGGTGATGTCGCGTGACCATTGCGGGCGGAAGGGAGACATTGATTTTTTTGCTTTCACTCTTTAAACACTGAGCCAGCAATTGCACACGCGCTAAAAAACCGTGTTGGTACTTTCAGCGATTTGTTGCGGCGATGGCTTCCAATAAGATTTTCAACTGTTGCGCCCAGTGGGTTAGGTCGAAATTTTGCGGATCGTCGTGCGCGTCCGGTATGCCCACATCCAGCGCGGCATGAAAGGCCGGAATCAGCCATTGTCCGGCTCTAACGCTGGCAGCGACGTAAAGCAATGCCAAGCGCTGTAACTGCGCCTCGGTAAAACCAGGCGTTGGCGCGATAGCGTCATTTTGTGCGCCGCCGTCCGGGTCACGCCGCCGGGGCTGAACAAGCTCCACGTGCAAGAATAATCCCTTGCCGCGCAGTTTTAAAATTTTCGTTTCAAATTTTGTGGCGCGACCGGCCGTTTTGAAATCCCACGCGGTGACTGATTTGCCGATGCGATTAACGTAAATATGGGCGCGCGAATCTTGCTTCCATTTGCTTAAATCATTCCATCGCCATGCCGCCTCATTGAGGTTGGCCGGAAAGGGGTTGTTGAGATAATTCGGCGTGCTGACATCGTGAATAACAAAATAACGCGCTGACGGCGAGTTCGGATCGTTATTGTTGGCGCGCGACAGCGGCGCTGCAAGTGAGCCGCCAATTTCTTCTTCGCTGATGTTGTTAGCCGATAAATAGCGCTTCACGGCGGCGCGATCCAGCGCGACAACCCGGCCGATGAGAGTATCCAGCGGCAACGGCAAGGCTGACAACGCCTCACCTAAATGGCCATACATTTTGACTGGCCGCAACAGGCATTTCGCCTGTTCCCGCGGCGACCCTGAAAAAGTGAGCAATGAATCCACAAAACGGCAGCGCGTATTTTGCGCTCGCAACGGCAGGCTCAAACTCGCAAAAGTCAGAGCGAGCACTATGCCGGCAAGCATCGGCGTTGGCCTAATCTTGGCAACTATTCGGCTCATTTGTTTTTTAAACCCAGTAAATAATCGCCGATCACATACGTCGCGTCTTCCCAGGCTTTGTTTGGTGAGATCCAGTTGCGGTCTTGCGCGCGGCGAAAATAGATGAGTTGCGCAAGATGATAAAGATAATGCTGCGCGATATGAATGACGGCGACGCCGAGCTTCTCTTTATCTTTTCCGTCCAGGGAGGTACGCTCCACGAACAAATCATCGTCGCTGCCGCACATTTCCACTATGCCGGCAATTTGTTGCTGAATTTTTTGCATGTTGGTAACAAATTCATCGCGCGTGCCGGATTTCGCATCGCCGATGCCCGGCTCGACGCCGAGACGTTTCAAATACCACGCGTCGACGCGAATGAGATGCCGGCAGATTTCGCCGATGCTGCGCGATTCTCCCGCGGCTTTCCAATTCAATTGTTCGGGCGTGATGCCGTCCAATACCGCCTGCAACGGTTTGCGGCAGGCTTCAAAAACTTCCAGGGTCATAAAAATTTTTTGGCGATTCATGGTATCTCCGAAGATGTTGGGTAAAATTACTATATCAACTTTCTGACTTGGTGTTTTAGCCCCGATTTTATTGGCTCTTTTTAGC
>CAYUVM010000297.1:0-5968 GCA_964447935.1 uncultured Cytophagia bacterium
TGGTGCTGACGCTGCCATCTATGTCCCAGCTCGACTTTCTCAATGCGGACATTCAGGCATTGAAAGATCAGGGACTTTTTATCAGTATTCGCACCATTGAAAGCGCGGTCGGCGCCTGGATTCAGGTGGACGGCAAACGCGTTTTGAACCTGTGCACCAATAACTATCTCGGTTTTGCGAATCATCCGAAATTGAAAGAAGCGGCGAAAGCGGCGATTGAGCAATATGGCGTCGGGCCGGCGGCCGTGCGTTCGATTGCCGGCACGCAAAGTTTGCATCGCGAATTGGAAAGAAAACTCGCAGCCTTCAAAGGCGTTGAAGACGTTATCTCCGTGCAATCCGGCCTGCTGGCAAATCAAGCCGTGATTCCCACCATCACCACAGGCGATGATGTAATTTTCTCCGACGAATTGAATCACGCCAGCATTATTGACGGCACGCGCCTTTCGAAGGCCAAAGTGGTGCGTTATAAACACAACGACGTTGCCGATCTCGAAGCAAAACTGAAAAGCGAGCCGGTAACGCGCAATCGCTTGATCATCACTGATGGCGTGTTCAGCATGGACGGCGATGTGGCGCCGATGAAGGAAATTGTCGAAGTTGCCGAAAAATACAATGCCTTGACGATGGCCGACGATGCGCACGGCGAAGGTGTGCTCGGTCGCGCCGGTCGCGGCGTGGCGGATCACTTTGGTTTGGCCGGCCGCGTCGATATTGAAATCGGCACCCTCTCCAAAGCGTTTGGCGTGGTTGGCGGTTATATCGCCGGCAAAAAAGCGATTGTTGATTATTTGCGCCAGCGGGCGCGGCCGTTTTTATTTTCCAGCGCCGTCACACCGGCGGATATTGCCGCGTGTATCGCTGCGGTCGATATTCTCGCCGAATCCGGCGCGCTGGTGGAGAAACTGTGGGCGAATACCAAATATTTTAAGAATAAGATGAAAGCGCTCGGCTTTGACCTCGGCCAAAGCGTCACCCCGATTACGCCGGTGATGATTGGCGACACCCACAAAGCGCGCGCGTTCAGCCAAAAACTTTTTGAGCAGAATGTTTTCACCATGGCCATCGGCTTTCCCACCGTGCCAAAAGGCAAAGAGCGGCTGCGGGTGATGATCTCCGCCACCCATTCGACGGAAGATTTGGATCTGGCGGTGAAGGCGTTTGAAAAAGTTGGGAAGGAAGTTGGGGTGATTTAAGATTGAGCTTCTTTATGTTTTGTTTTCTCTTCTCTTCTCTTATATGTTATGTGCATAAAATTTCGTAAAAATCAATTGACGCAATTTTTTTTCGAAACTCGGGACGCTGCACAAGCCTCACAGATCTCGAGTGAGGTACATTACATTATAACTGGCGGTCGCTCGACAGTGGGGATAGGTCAAGCAAGTTATGTTCAAGTTATGACTATGCCATCGCATGACTTGTCGTTTAAGTCAGCGGACGGGCGGTTCTGGGAAATCGCTGACTGTGAGATCACGCCCGAGATGGCGGGTTGCATTGGCGACGGTAAGGCCAACGATACGATGAACCTCGAAGCGGCGCTTAAAGCTGCGCAGGTTCTAGGTCGACCATTACGCCTTCGAAGAATCTATTTGATCGATAACCGTATCACCATCGATCTCGACCACGGCCCTTTGGCGATATTCGGCGATGGGGCCGGTCTTGGCCGCATCATTCGAACGACTGGCGGCGACACTGGGGCGCTCAAGTTCAAAGGTACAATCAACACTCATTACTTGGCGCCGATGCTGCGTATCGAGGGTGTCGAGATAAATCCGCTCGGCTGTGTTGGCGGTGCTGCGATCGACTTGGAGTTTGTCGGCGGTTCAGGCAACGCACCTCTTGGGCCAAGGATACACAATACAATCATTCGCGCCCGAGACGCCGAGAGCTTCTTCGAGACTGGCATACGCGGCACCAACGTGCGCGACGCTGACTTCTCCGGGAATTGGATTCAGGGTCCAGCCAATTACGGTGTCGTGGTCGGCGGCACCGGAAACTGGTTGTATGGATTCGACTTCACTGGTGACTCTGACCCTGTTGTTCATCATCACACAAATGACATAGTCGAGTTCGTTCAAACCGCTGCTAGATACGACGGAACGCACGAAGGCGTCTATTTCTTCGGCTGCGAGTTCGATTTCTGCAAGAATGGGCTGGTGTTCAGAACGACCGGAAGTGCCACCGTAGAGCCAGATGTCAAGTTCAATAATGGATATTTGAACGTTCGTAACGTCGGTCTCGACATAGATAATGTGTCGGATTTCCAATGTCGAGGAACGTCGATTTCCCCAGATGGTGCAGTTGGAGGTACAGGTGACTTCATCGCTATTCAGTACAACCAGAGTAATGGCGGTTTCATCAGCAAGTGCGACCTCGACGGCACGCATATTTATGGATTGGGCGCGATGCGTTTCGACCCCTGGAACCAAATGGGCATCTACTTCAAAGCTGGGAATCAGGTTTTTGTCGGCATGGTCATCGGATATGGCCTCGATATCGGCATCAAGACCGACAGTGGCGTCAATATCAATCCAGGGCAGTGCTTTTTTTTCGGTCCCATTCCGAAGCCGTTCCTATATGACGCCAACACTGCCATCACCTTAGCGAGCCCAGCGCTGTTCGTGGCGGTTGATGGAAATGGCGTGACACAAAAAGTTGGTCATAACTCGCTCGTGGTGCTCAAGTTCAATCGTATGAACACGTACTATGGTCCTCCTGGCCTCTACGATGCTTTAACGGGCGAGTTCGCTTTGCCAGCGAGTATCTATGAATTCGAATTCAGCGTGCATGCCATTGGCAGATGGAAAGCCAAGCAACTCGTTTATGTGTCGATTTTCGATGGTCCCACCGAGAGGGAACGTGTACTTCACCAGGTCACGGCTGACCAAGAAGAGATCGCTATCTCTGGGACAAAGATCTTTAATGTCTTAAACGTGGACCCCGTCACACAGAGGGCGAAGGTCACTTTTCGTGTTTATCAGAATTCGGGTGACGAGGTCACGATTGACGGAGAACCATATCGAGCCTCATTCAAGGTGCGTGGAATCCAGAGTTGAGTGGAATTCAATTCTGGATTGACCGCCCAATATCAACTTCAACTGAGCTACTGACAGTGGCATAATTTTAATATCGTGCCAATTTCGACGTTCTATTTTTGCTTTAACTCTCTTTCGCTTCGCAGCCAGTTAATTAGACATCAGCGCGCCTTTATAGAGAGAGAATTAAATTTGGTGAAGTTGAAAAACGCCGTATGATCCACCGCATTTTTTCGCGGATGGCAGAAAGCAATAAGCTTAATTCACGGTTCTAAATGAAGAACTGCTCGCACAAACATACTACCAAGGAGAAGATTATGGCTGGTGCAAGAAAGCGTACGACCCATCGCAGCGTGGCTGGTAAAAAACTTTACGCCGTGCGCGATGCCAAAGGCCGTTTCGTGGACATTCAAACATACGAACGCGCCCATCGGCAGGATTTGAAAAAAAGAAGCGGCGCCGAAGCGAAAGCCAAAGCAAAGTCCAAAGGTTGAACCCTCGTGGTTTGGGTGGCATTCCGCTTGTCGGTTTAGCCGTATAAAATTCTCGCGAAATCTGACCAGCGGAATGCGCCGTGGCCTTATCTTGCCGGCCGCATGCCATTCTGTGCAAAACCCAATCCTGCTGGCTAAAATCGCTTTGCATTTACAGAATGCAACACAAGCTGAGTACGGTTATCCCGACCTCCCAACCTGTGACTTCGACTTCTGTCTCGCTCAAACGCGCTCTCGGCTGGAAAAGTTTATTGTGTGTGGTCTACGTCACCATTTGCTCCGGGCCTTTTGGCTTGGAAGAAATGGTCACCGCGGTCGGCCCGGGAATGACGTTTCTCCTGCTTTTGCTCATTCCTCTTTTCTGGGGCTTGCCGTTGCTCTTCATGTCCGCCGAATTGTCGAGCGCCCTGCCGGTGGAAGGCGGTTTATATCGTTGGGTGCAAACCGCATTTGGAGATTTCTGGGGCTTTCAAGCCGGCTGGTGGTGGTGGCTCAGTTCTTTTTTTGATTGCGCCATTTACGCCGTGTTGGTGGCCGATTATTTTGAATTTTTTTACCCGCAAATGAGCGATACGATGCATTGGGGCATCGCGCTGGCCGTGATCTGGTTTTTTGCCGCCCTGAATACCCGTGGCGTGGCCAGCGTTGGTACCAGCTCTATTTTCTTTGTGTTGTTCATGACACTGCCGTTTGTCGTGATGATTCTGCTGGCCCCGAATTTTCTCGGCCCATTTTTTAACACAACGTCGGGACCGGAGACGTTGAGCATTTCTCCGCGTATTTTTACTCCGCTGGTGCCAGAAGACAAAAATTTCGGATCGGTTTTGAGCACCGGTTTGCTGATGGGAATTTGGTTTGTCAGCGGTTTTGAAGGCATTGGCACGGCAGCGGAAGAAATTAAAAATTCCGAAAAAAATATTGCGCGGGCGTTAATATTCATTTTCCCGTTGGTGTTGCTGAGTTACGGCCTGCCGATTTGGGTAGGCCTCGGGATTGACCCGAACTGGCAAAACTGGGGATCGGGACATTTTTCCCATCTCGCGGCAAAAGTCGGCGGTTCTTTTTTGGGAAGTTGGGTATCATTGGCCGGCGTGATTTCCAACATGGCTTTGTTCAGCGCCTGGCTGCTTTCGTATTCACGGCTGCCGTTTGCCATGGCGCACGACGGATATTTGCCCAAAGCGCTTACGCGGCTCTCGCCGAAATATGGCACACCTGTCACCGCAATTTTGCTCAGCGCCATTATTTACAGCATCGTGGCGTGGGGTGATTTTCGCAAATTAGTGATTGTCGACATTTGGGTCATTCTCGGCGGCATCTTTTTGGAGTTTTTGGCGTTGGTGAAGTTGCGCCTGAGTCACCCCAACTTGCCGCGTTATTTTCGCGTCCCCGGCGGTAAAACCGGATTGTGGCTCGTCGTGATTTCACCGGTCGCCATCGGTTTGTTTGCCATGTTTGCCAGCAGCACGCAAGAAATCATCGCCGGTTCCCTGGCTATCGCCACCGGCCCGGTCGCTTTTGTGGTGTGTAATAAATTTATTAGATTGCGCCAACCAGTTTATCGGCGGCAGGATGATGAATTAAACGTAATAGCGGATCGTGACTCTTATATCTAATAAACGTCGCGCACAGAATTGGAAATCACCCTGCCTTTTCTCTGCTTGCCTTTGGTGAAATTTTTGTGAGCGAAGATTTTCAATTTATTTAATTCTCCCGAGCCTAGGAGGTTTATGCAGCCTCGCTGTTTTGTGTTCCGCCCGCTGTGGAGTTTTGCCGCCTGCCTGCTTTTACTCTCCAATCTTTATTCGCAAAACAATTTTTGGCAACCGTCGAACGGGCCTTATGGCGGCGTGATCAATGCCGTTGGCCGCGATTCCACCGGCCAAACCGTAATAGTGGCGACCGAAGCCGGCGGCGTCTTTCAATCAATTGATCGTGGCGTGACCTGGACGGCGATTAACAATGGGTTAACGGATTTTATTGTGAATGCCATTGTGGTCAGCCGCCGCGGCGATTTTTTTGCCGGCACGGCGGATGAAGGGATTTTTCGCTCACTCGACCAAGGGCGAAGCTGGGCCGCGGTGAACCAGGGCTTAATCACCAAAACGATTCTATTTCTCGCGAACGGCAAAAACGGCGAGGTGTTCGCCGGCACCGATGTCGGGCTTTATCGCACCACCGATAACGGCTTGACTTGGACGCCCATTTCGACTGGCCTGCCCAATGCATTTATTTATGCCCTGGCGTTCAATGCGAATGGACACTTGTTTGTCGGAACCTCGCTGAGCTGCGTATACCGATCCACCAATAATGGCGCCGTTTGGACGTATGCCGGTCTGCAGGGCGCGAGCTTTTATGCGGTCGCGGTCTATGGCAGCGGCCTTATTTTTCTCGGCTCCTGCCGGATTGGATTTTTTCGCTCCACCGACTATGGAGATA
>CAYUVM010000298.1:0-5962 GCA_964447935.1 uncultured Cytophagia bacterium
CGACCTTACTCTGACAGGAAATTTCACCATGATGCTCATCAATAATTTGCTGCACAATCGCTAAACCGAGGCCGGTGCCAAAGTCTTTCGTGGTAAAAAATGGCTCGAAGATTTTCGCCACGATCGCTTCGGGAATACCCGTGCCGGTGTCCGCGATATTCACGAGCGCGTGAGGCTTTTTTTCTTCCAGGTGGATTTTCAACCGCCCGCCTTTCGGCATCGCTTCCATGGCATTGCGAATAATATTCAAAAAAACGCGGCGAAGTTGGGCATGATCAAAACGCGTTTCGCCCATTTTTTTGCCGGCCCGGAAGTGGACGTCAATTTTTTTCTGGCTGAGATCGTGGCGCAAAAACTCCAAGACTTCTTCGAGAACCTGCTGGATGTTGCCGGGAGCGGGATTGACTTGCGGCAGGCGCGAAAACTGCAAATATTCCTCCGTCAGCGCGGTAACGCGATCGATTTCCGCAATCATGGATTTTAACAAAGACTTGGCTTCGCCCGTATTGACGGCATCGTAACCACTGATTTCATCTTCTAAAAGCTCGGCATTCAAGCTAATTGAAGAAAGCGGGTTTCTAATCTCGTGGGCCACCTTGGCCGCCATCTTGCCGATGGTCGCCAAACGCTCGGCCTGAAGCACTTGTTTTTCGAGCCGCTTCTGCTCCGTTAGTTCGCGCACGATGCCGGTGAACAGCCGGCGTTGACCCAGACGCACTTCGCTCACCGCCAAATGCATCGGGAAATGACTGCCGTCTTTACGCTGTCCCGTCACCTCGCGACCGATCCCGATGATTTTCTTGGTGCCCGTATTTAAATAATTGGCGATATAACCATCATGGGCCTCGCGGTAAAGCGGCGGCATCAGCATTTTGATGTTCTGCCCGATCATTTCCTCTGCCGCATAACCAAAAACCCGTTCGGTCGCGGGATTACAAGATTCGATAACGCCCCGCTCATTAATAGTGATGATGCTATCCACCGCATTTTCTAAAATACCGCTTAATCGGGCTTGGCTTTCTTGCAAACCCTCGTCGGCCTGCCCCCATCGCGTCGCGCCGGCTTTGGCGTTTAAATTGTCTGGTGCATCCGTCAACATAGCGTAATGTAACTTATTTTCTCAATTCGAGTTGGTTCGAACTTTCCCACCGCCGCCGCGTATAATTTAACTCGTCAAACTTTACCGGCAAACGGAATTTCCGCCTCGAATTATTTATTAAAGTACAGCAATTTTTCTTAAAAAACAATTTCAAAAACATTTTTCCTTTCCGGACCGTTTTCATCGCCGCCAGACCGTATGCTGCGCCCAATGCTTTTTTCTAACATTTTTCGGCTAATACTTCCCCGGCGAAACTGCCACGCGCCGTTTTGCTGGCTGCTTGTCCTACTCCTACCTTGTCTTTCGTCACTCACGCATTCGCAAACCTCGCCGTTGCCGTTCGACCGTCTCACCTTTGCCGACGGACTCGCCGACGACGGCATCCGCGCGCTGTTGCAAGACCGCTACGGCCTCATCTGGATCGGCACCGTTGACGGCTTGGAGATGTATGATGGCTATAATTTCACGCATTATAAGCATAAGCCGTTTGATGCCACGTCACTCACCGCTAATGCTATTACTGCGATATTTGAAGACAAAGGCGGCACGCTATGGATCGGCACCGTTGCCGGGCTTTGCCGCATGAACGCAGAAGAACGGGCGGCCGGGCGCTTTCAGCAGTATCGCCACAATGCCGCGGATTCGAGCAGTTTGAGTTCTGATCTAATCACCGCGATCACCGCGGATGGCTCCGGCACGATCTGGGTGGGAACGGTACAAGGCTTGAATCAACTTGACGTCGCGGCGGATCGGTTCAAGCGCTATCGCCGGCAACCGGGCAATCCTTTTGGCTTGAATGATGACAACATCGTGGCGTTGGCGGTTGACAGCACCGGCACGCTGTGGGTGGGAACGCGAATGGGCGGGTTAAAAAAATTTGAGGCCGCGGTAGAAAAATTTTCAACTTACACCTGGCAACCTCCGGAGTTCAAGCAAAAGTTTTCACGTTACCTGCCGGCGGTTTTTGCTTTCCTCGACAGCCTGCAAAAAAAGCAACTGCCGGTAGCGGCGTTGTTGCGGGTTGAAAATTCTGCGCATCGAAAAACAACCTTCACCCTCGACAGGCGTTCGCACGTTTTGATCGTTGCCACCGGTGAAGGTCTGATCGAGCCGCTGGCCGATCGAGGCTGGTTGAATCGCGACAACGCCACGGCGCCGGTTTGGCAAATGCGCCTGGAGCAAACGCGGCACGCCGGCGGCGCCCTCAAAAATCGCGTGCTCATTGAGACCCTGGTTTTACCGGCTGGTGCATACGAGCTGAATTTTCTTTCTGATGACAGCCATGCGTTCGCTCAGTGGAATGCGCGGCTGCCCGATCGCCCGCAAGATTGGGGCATCCAAGTTTTTCGCCTCGACGCGCCGACCGCAGACCGGTTGCGCGCACAATTGCGGCAATCTTTTTTGCCCACGGCGCTTTCCAATCCGTTTGTCACCAGAATATTGCCCGATCCTCATCAACCCAACACCGTCCTGTGGGTCGGCACTGCCAACGGCTTGAATCGCTTCGAGACGGCGCGCGAAATCTTCACCAATTATCTTCACGCTCCGGCAGATTCGCAGAGCCTCCGCGCCAACACAATTATTGCGCTCGGCGCCGGAGAGTCCGGGAAGATTCTCGTGGGCACTGCCGAGGGCGGCGTCGATCAGTTTGATCAACAACACCTGCGCTTTAGCCGTCTGGCTGCAGAAAAAAATGATGCGCCCAGCCTCAACGGGCACCGCGTTTTTGCCCTGCTGCAAGATAACGCCGGCACAATATGGGCCGGCACTGAAGAGGCCGGATTATTCAAAAGCGCCAGCAAAAATTTTCGCCGGCATCGGCTCACGACGCAAAACAGTACCGCCAGCAACAACATTCTGGCGCTTTACGAAAGCCGTGACGGGATCATCTGGTTGGGAACAGCCGACGGCCTTTGGGCCTACGATCGGGCCTATTCGCGTTACTCGCATTTCAAACCGGATTCGAAAAATCCCAAGAGCTTGCGCGGAAAATTCGTGACCTCGCTTTATGAGGATGAAGCCGGCGTACTCTGGATCGCCACGTGGGACGCCGGGTTGAATCGATTTGATCGCGCCAGCCAAACCTTCACGTCTTACCAGCACGCGCCGGGCGACTCCACCAGCTTGAGCACGAACGCGTTGCGCGCCATCACCGGAGATCGACGCGGCGGGCTATGGATTGCGACCGCGGGCGGCGGGCTGAATCACTTCAATCCCACTACCGGCCGCGTGAAACGCTATGGGCACAATCCCGCCGTCCCTCACAGCCTGCCGATTAATGAGCTTAATCATATTTTTGTCGATCGCGCCGGCACGTTATGGATCGGAACGGTGTTGGGCGGTTTGGCGCAATTCGAGGTCGCGACGCAACGCTTCACCAAGTTCACGTATGATCCCAAAGACACCACGGGTCTTTCCAACAAAACCGTGAATCACATTTTTGAAGATCGCGAGGGCCAGCTTTGGTTCGGCACGTACAGCGGCGGCCTCTGCAAAATGCAACGCGATCCCGCCGGCCGCGTTACCTTCGCGTATTACACCGTCGAGGATGGGCTGCCGAGCAACATGATTCTCGGCCTCGTGCAGGATGCTGACGGCATTTATTGGATTAGCACGAATCACGGATTGTCGCGCTTTGAGGCCAGACAGCCTCGCGGCCGGCAATTCAGCAACTACTCCGTTGCCGGCGACCAAGAGCTGCAATTGCTCAATCGCAATGCCATCAGCATCAGTTCCACAGCGCCGGAGGAAATATTTTTGGGCGGCAACAATGGCTACACCAGCTTCTTTCCACGCGAGATCATTGACCGGGAATATTCTCCGCCAGTGCTTTTGACCCAGTTCAAAATTCTCGATCAATCGACGCGCTTCGCCAAGCTGCTGGCGGATTTAGATCGAATTACGCTAACCCATGATCAGAATTTTTTTTCGTTTGAGTTCGTGGCGCTGGATTACGCCAATGCCGCGGGCATTCAATATGCGTACAGGCTGGAGGGCTTGAATGAAGATTGGATTGCCTGCGGCACCAGGCGCTTTGCGAGCTTTACCAATCTCGATCCGGGCGAGTATCGCTTTCGCGTGAAAGCCACCAACGGTGACGGCGTTTGGGGCGAGCATGAGGCTGCCATTCGCATTTCCATTGCGCCGCCGTTTTGGCGCACGTGGTGGTTCTTTGCTGCCAGTCTCGGGGCCGTCTTGCTCGCGGTTTACCTCCTGCATGCCTATCGCGTGCGCGCCGCGGTGAAAACGTCTTTGCAAATGGAGCGCATCAAACTTTTTGAGCGCGAACAGGTGCGAGAGCAAATCGCGCGCGATTATCACGACGAGATGGGCCACAAAATTACCAAGATTGGCTTATTTAGTGAATTGCTCAAACGCAATGTGAACGGCATGGCAGCGGAGTTGGAGGAACATCTCGACAAAGTCCTGGAGGCTTCACACAACCTTTCACTCGATGCGCGTGATTTCATTTGGGCGCTGAACCCGGAAAAAGATTCGTTGTATGAAATGTGTTTGCATTTGCAGGAATTTGGCAACGCCCTTTTTGAAGAAACCGCAGTGAATTTTCAAGTGCATGGTTTATCTGAAGCCTTGCTGAGTCTCAAGCTCAATATGGAGTGGAAGCGGCATCTCACGTTGCTCTTCAAAGAAGGCATGAATAACGCGCTCAAACACGCGCATTGCAAAAACGTGGCGTTGGAAATCAGCGTGCAAAATGGCCTTTTACGGATGGCGCTGATGGATGACGGCGTTGGGCTTGCTCCGGCCAACGATTATGCGAAGTCCGCGTTGGCTTCGAACGCATTAAAGGAAAAACGAAGCAACGGCGATGGTTTAGAAAACATGCGCCGCCGCGCCCAAGTTTTGCATGGGCATCTGGAGATTCATTCGCCGCCAAACGGTGGGACCAAAATCGAGTTTTCCAGCGCATTACCCAGGAATGGGTATTGAGAGATTGCCATAAACTCGTTAAGGTTAAGTTGGCGTGAATGGAAGCCGAGACCGAAGCAAACAAAGATTGATTTAACAGCGCGCCACGGAGTTCACTGAATTTCACGGAGAAAAACTTTTTAGTGTATCTCGCGTGTTTAGTGGGCCCCGCAAGGTAATCTGACTAAGTAGAATTAAGGCCTATACAAAAGTATGATTCCGATCTCCGTCTCTCTTGTCGAAGACGACGCCGACATTCGGCGCGGCCTGACGTTGCTGCTGAACAAGACGCCGGGTTTTGCTTGTATCGCCGCATATCCGGATTGTGAAACCGCGCTGCGGGATATTGCCGAAGATCCGCCCGAAGTGCTGTTGATGGACATTCAATTGCCGGGCATGTCCGGCATTGAAGGCGTGCGCCGTCTCAAAAACAAGCTGCCTGAACTCGACATCATCATGCTCACGATTCATGATGACGATAAACGCGTCTTTGATTCACTCTGCGCCGGCGCCTGCGGTTATCTCGTCAAAACCACGCCGCCGGCAAAAATCTTGGAAGCCATCCAAGAAGTTTACCATGGCGGGGCGCCGATGAGCGCGAACATCGCGCGCTTGGTGCTGCAATCATTCCGAAAATCTTCCGACTCCAATCTGTCGCCGCGCGAGCAGGAGATTCTTGCCCTGTTGTGCCAGGGCAAAAGCTACAAAATGATCGCCAGTTCTCTCTATCTCAGCAAAGGCACGGTGCATTCCCATCTCAAAAAAATCTACAAAAAGCTCGAAGTCAGTTCCATGACCGAAGCCGTAGCGAAGGCTTATCAGGAAAAACTGGTTTGATTTGAGCGTATAAAAGCATTCACGCAAAGACGCGAAGGCTGCGCAAAGAAAAGCAAAAAGCCTTTGCGGTAACTCTGCGTCTTTGCGTGCGCTTTT
>CAYUVM010000299.1:0-5947 GCA_964447935.1 uncultured Cytophagia bacterium
TGAAATCGGCATTGACGGCATGGACTGCCAGAGTTGTGCGGATCAAATTAACGCGAGCTTAAGCAAGCTGGACGGCGTGAAAGAAGTCGACGTGCGGCTTGGCGAAGGCAAAGCTTACATCAAATACAATGCGGCCGCCATCACCATTCCGGCGATGGAATCCGGCATTACCAAGCTGGGATATACGATTGGCAAGGGCAGCGCGCCCGTGAGCAAAGAAGAATGCGGCGACGGCGAAGCCAGTGGTTGCTGCGCCGGCGAGAAGCCCGCTGCCAAAACCTGAAATGACGATTTAAAAACTTTGTGCTGAAAAAGCGAGGTGTGAACGCCTCGCTTTTTTGTTCCGGTTAATTTATGCAAAAACGTTTTATTCTCGGCCTCGCGGTCAGCGCGGTTTTTATTTATCTCGCCTTCCGCCAAATTGACTTTGTGCAAATGTGGGAAGCGCTGGAGCAGGCGAATTACTTCTGGCTCTTTCCCGCCGTGGGTTTCATGTTCATCAGCCTGTGGCTGCGCGCCGTGCGCTGGGGTTACTTTATGGAGCCGATCAAATCCGGCATTGGTTTTCGCAAACTGTTTTCGGCGATGATGATCGGCTACTACGGCAACAACGTGTTTCCCTTGCGCGCCGGCGAAGTGTTGCGGGCCTACGCCATCGGCAAATCTGCTGGCGTTTCGCGCATGGCCTCGTTTGCCACGATTTTTGTCGAGCGCCTCATCGACGTGCTGGCCCTGCTGGTGTTGATCGGTTTCTCGATATTTTTTCACGATTATCCCGGCTGGATCGAGAAAGGTTCTATTCTCATTTTTATCGGCACGGCGGTAATCACGCTGTTTATGACCGCGCTGATGTTGCGCACGCAGAAAACTTTGCAGTTCATGGGCCGCTTAACCCGCCCGTTCCCGGAAAAAATTCAGCTCTTTGTGAACAAACTGCTCGGTTCTTTTCTTGAAGGTTTTTCCATCTTTAAAAAAACCGACCGATTTTGGACGGTCATCTGGCAATCGGTGGTGATCTGGCTTTTGTATGCTGCCGTCAATTACGCCGTTTTAGAAGCGTTCGGGTTAAACGCGCAACTGCCGATTGGCGCCAGTTTCGTCATTTTGGTGATCGTCAATATCAGCATCATGATTCCGGCCGCACCCGGTTATGTCGGCACATTTCACCTCGCCTGCCAACAAGCGGCGATGCTATTCGGCGTTTCCAACAGCACCGCGCTCAGTTTCGCGCTGATTTTGCATATCTCGAATTTCATCCCGATCACGCTGGTGGGATTTTATTATTTCTATCGCGAACAACTCAATTTCAAAGAAGCCGTCGCCGGCGAGGAGGAAAAGCCCGCCCCCAAAGAATCGCGCCCGGCCTCCCGGAAAGAAGTCGGCGTGTAAAATCATGGCGCAATAATTTACTGGCCCTAGTTTTTCACGCCGCCCGCTGAACACCTCATTCCGCATGAATCACGCTGCCGCTTTGCCCAATCCTGCAAGCCCCGAACAACGCCATCGGCTGATGGTAACCATCGCCATTTTCCTGCAAGTATTTCTTTCCGCGCTTGATACGACGATTATTAGCACCGCCATGCCGACGGTGATTGCCGCGCTCGGCGGGTTGAATCTGTACAGTTGGGTGTTTGCCGCGTACATGCTCACCAGCACGGTTGCCACGCCCATTGCCGGCAAGCTCTCGGATCAAATGAGCCGCAAGAAACTTTATCTTGCCGGTATCGCCGGCTTCGTGATTTCCTCCTGGCTCTGCGGCCTGGCGCAAAACATGACGATGCTCATTATTTTTCGCGCGCTGCAAGGCATTGCCGCGGGCGCGATGATTGCCGTGTCGCTGGGGTTGATCGCGGTGCTTTATCCGCCGGAAAAACGCGGCCGCATGCAAGGCATGCTCGCCTCGATTTGGGCCATTACCAGCATGTTTGGCCCGCTCGTCGGCGGTTTCGTCGTCGAGCATTTTTCATGGCGCTGGAGTTTTTATCTCAACCTGCCCATCGGCGTTGCCGCATTTTTTTTTGTCAACCGCCATTTGCAAGAACACACCGGCCAGATTTCCGCCGCACCCAAACCGGCTGAAAGGAAAATCGACTATCCCGGCGCGATCGCGCTCGTGATTGGCGTCGTGACTTTTCTCTTGTCCATAACGGATGAAATCCATTCCACGCCGGTGTTCCGCTTCGGCCTATTCGCATTTTCACTTTTTTTTCTTTTTCTCTTTATAAAAATTGAGCGCCGCGCCGCTAATCCGATTTTGCCGCTCGACCTGCTGCGCCGCCGCGAAATTGCCGCCGCCAATCTTTGCACGTTCGTTTCCGCGTTTGGCATGTTCGGAATGATTATGTTTGCCCCGCTCTTCGTGCAGGGCGCATTGCTCCGCTCACCGACGGAAGCAGGCATGACGCTCATTCCGATCAGTCTCGGGTGGGCGCTTGGCAGTTTGGCAAGCGGTCACGCCATCAACCGTTTCGGCTATCGCACGCTTGCGCTGACCGGCGCTGTTATCATGACCATCGGCCTGTTCCTCCAAACGCAACTTCACGCCACCACACCGTTGTCGCAAATCGCCGCTGTCAGTTTTATCATTGGCCTCGGCATGGGCTTGACGACCAATGCCATCACCGTTTCCGTACAAAATTCCGTCGAACCGGCGCAGGTGGGCGTCGCCACCTCCACCACCGTGTTCTCGCGGATTCTCGGCTCCTCTATCGGCGTCAGTTTGATGGGCGCCATTCTCTCCTTTCGGCTGGACACGTTGCTGCACGGCGTTTTTCCCGGCATAAATGACAATGCGCTGAGTCAGGTGCGAGCGTTACTGCGCCCCGAGGCGCGTGCACAAGTTCCGGTTGAGGCGCTCAAAATTTTACAACACGCGCTCGAAGACGGTTTGCAATATGCGTTTTATTTCGCGGCAGCCTCCGCCTTCATCGCAATTTTTATCGCCGCCTATGTTTCGCCGCACCGGCCGACGGCACTAAATAAATCAAAAACCGAACCGGAAATGCTGCAAGCTGTTTAACTCGAGACTGTTTACGCGGAGAAATTTTTGCGCGCTTATTTCAGCAGATTGATTTAATTTTTCTGTTACGACGCCCTTTTTGTTGCAAGCAATTTTCAAAACACCGCTCTGTTGAATGCGAGTTTTATTACTTTTTATTGACGGCACTGGCATTGGTGAGCGCGATCCGGAGAAAAATCCGTTTGCGCGTTTTCCGTCGTCGTTTTTTTCTTTCTTCAAAAATGAGCCATTGCCAACGTTGCCGCATGGCGGCGTGGTGATTCCAACCCGCGCCGATATGGACGTTCCCGGCTTGCCGCAAAGCGCCTCGGGACAAACGGCAATTTTCACCGGCCGCAACGCTGCGCAGGCCTTGGGTCACCATCAATCCGGCATGCCAACGCCGACGCTGCGTCGTTTGTTGGATGAATCGAGTATTTTCAAAAGCATCCGCGGCCTTGGAAAAACCGGCGTTTTCGCCAATGCGCTCTCGCAAAGCTATTTCGACCAGCGCGGCGAACGTATTTCCGCAACAGCGCGCGCGTTGCTCGCCGGCGGTTTTCCGTGGCTCACGATGGAAGATTTGCGCGGCGGCCGCGCCGTCTCGCATGATTTGACCAATGCCTTTCTTCGGCAAATGGGTTTCGACGTGCCCATTCGCACGCCTTTTGAAAGCGCAACGATTCTAGCAGAAATTGCCGGCCGCGCTGATTTCACGCTGTTTGAATTTATTCTCACCGACATGTTCGGCCACAATCAGGAAATGTCGCAAACGGAAAGCATCGTTCGACGGCTCGATATTTTATTGTATACCAGTTTACCACTGGTGAATTTACAAGAAACCACGGTGGTGTTGACCAGCGATCATGGCAATTTTGAAGATCTCTCCGTCAAAACTCATACTCACAACCTCGTGCCAACTTGCGTCTGGGGCGCGGGGCAAAACATTTTTCTGGAACGGGTGCACAGATTGGAAGATATTGCAGGAAGTGTCTTAACGGTTCTACAGACTTAATCCACGAATACGGTGGATTTTGTTGAACTCCGTCCCTTTTCTGGAAAAAATTCCTCTTTTTTTGTAAGGAAAAAATTTGTAAATTTATTTATTCTGGTTTTAATAGCAGAATCGCAAGAATTGATAACATGGGAATGTGCTGAACTACTTGTTAAACCCCAACAGCAATAGAAAGTATCTTCATGTCTGAAAACCGCTACGACTTTAAAGCGCTGGAAGCGAAATGGCGCCCTTATTGGCAAGAAATGGGATTATACAAAACGGGTACTGATCCCAACAAACCAAAATATTATGTGTTGGACTTTTTTCCTTACCCTTCCGGCGACGGACTTTCGGTGGGGCATTGCCGCAATTATGTTCCGACCTGCGTGATTGCACGCTACATGCGGATGAAAGGCTACAACGTGTTGCATCCAATGGGCTGGGACGCGTTTGGCTTGCCTGCAGAAAATTATGCCATCAAAATGAAAGTCCATCCGGCGGTGACGACAAAACGCAACACCGATAATTATCGCCGGCAAATGCGGCTCATCGAAACCTCGTATGATTGGGATCGCGAAGTCAATTCCTCCGCGCCGGATTTTTATCGGTGGACGCAGTGGTTTTTTAATTTACTCTTTCAGCGCGGCTTGGCTTATCAAGCCATCGGCAGTCAGTGGTGGTGTCCACAATGCAAAACCATTTTGGCAAACGAGCAAGTTGAAGCCGGCCGCTGCTGGCGCTGCGATTCCGAAGTCACCAAAAAAGATTTGCAGCAGTGGTATTTTAAAATCACCGCATACGCCGATCGCTTGCTCGCCGATCTCGATACCATCAACTGGCCGGAGCCGATCAAGTTGATGCAAAAAAATTGGATTGGCCGCAGCGAAGGCGCCGAGGTGATTTTTATCGCCGATCATGCCAATCACCAGCATCCGATTCCGGTTTTCACCACGCGTGTCGACACGCTCTTCGGCGTAACGTTTCTTGTGCTGTCGCCGGAGCATCCGTTGACGATGCACATTACTTCTGCCGAGCGCAAAGCCGAAGTGAGTGCCTATGTCGAAAAATCCAAGCGCATGAGTGAAATCGAGCGCATGTCCACGGAAAAAGAAAAAACTGGCGTGTTCACTGGCTGCTATGCGATTCATCCGGTGAGCGGCGAAAAAATTCCGATCTGGGTCGCGGATTATGTGTTGATGGGCTACGGCACCGGTGCGGTGATGGGCGTCCCCGGCCACGACACGCGCGACGGCGCTTTTGCGAAAAAATTCGGATTGCCGATTATCGAAGTCGTTTCGCCGGATGGAAAATCGTACGGCATCGAGGAATGTTTCACCGATTACGGCATCATGATCAACTCCAGCGCCTATTCCGGGTTGACTTCCGAAGTTGGCATTGAGAAATTATGCGCCGAACTTACTGCAAAGGATTTGGGCAAAAAACAAGTCACGTACAAAATTCGCGACTGGCTCATTTCACGGCAACGCTATTGGGGCGCGCCGATTCCGATTGTGCATTGCGAGAAAGACGGTGCCGTGGCCGTGCCGGAAAATCAATTGCCGGTGCTGCTTCCCGAACTCGAAAGTTTTGAGCCCACGGGCGATGGCCGCTCGCCACTGGCAAAAATTGAATCGTGGGTCAACACCACGTGCCCGCAATGCGGCGGCCCGGCCAAACGCGAGACCGACACCATGGATGGCTTCGCCTGCTCGTCGTGGTATTTTCTGCGCTTCGCTGATCCACACAACGCCAAGGCGCCATTCGATCCGGACAAAATGAAATATTGGATGCCGGTGGATTTGTACGTCGGCGGGGCTGAGCACGCCGTGATGCATTTGCTCTACGCGCGTTTCTGGACGAAGGTGATGCACGACGCTGGCCTCGTGCCGTTTGTCGAGCCATTTCCGAAGTTGCGCAATCAAGGTATGTTGCTCGCGCCGGACGGCCAGAAG
>CAYUVM010000300.1:0-5942 GCA_964447935.1 uncultured Cytophagia bacterium
AAACCGCGCAGCGTGTCGGCGGTGGTGTAACCAATATGAAAAATGATTTCTTGATTGCCGTCATTGTCCAGATCACCGGTGATAACGGTGCGCGGGGTCGAGCCGGCACCGGCTCTTCCGGGGGTTAAAATTATCGAGGCCCAGACAAATTCCACTTTATCGTTTCCGGTCACTTCGAAGACAAACACGCGGCCGCCGTCGGAATATTCCGTCACCAGAATTTCCGGCTTGCCGTCTTTATCAAGATCCGGATTGCGGGCGACCCAAAGTCCGCGCCCGGCATCGGCATCAAGACCGGCACTGCGCGCGTTGACCGCGGACAGGCGATATGAATTTCTGCCATCGGGAATCTGCGCCAGTACTTGCGCCCCAGCCCCCACAAATAGAACCACCGCCAGCATTAACAATTTTCTCATTACTTGACTCCTTGCTTTGTTAAATTTGGTACAGATTTATCCATTCGCCGGTATGAGGCAATGCCCAAATAATATAAATTCCTGCTGCGCAAAGTCAAGCAAAATGTTTTAGCGCTTAGCGAAGAAACCCTTGCCGTTACTTTTGCGCGTAAAATTTCGAGATCTCAACAGTCGCAAGGGCTGTCAATTTAATATACTCGTTGAGGATTAAAATTATAGTCATTGCAGGCGCCTTTTGTCCGCTTTCCGGGCGCCGTAGAGCGGAGCCGAAGCAATCTGTTAATTCTCAAAGGATTGTTTCGCTGAAAAGCGCTCGCAATGACCCTATAACAATGAGCCGAAATGAGTATAAATTTTTCAAATAATTGCCATGCCCGAACGCTTTATTCGGGCAGCCACAAGCTTTAAAAAACTGGATTCCGCCCAAAGCATGCGAGAATGACAGGCCCATGAAATGAACAACTTATTTAATCGGTGATTCTTTGGGTGGGAGCAAATCGCATTATTTCATGAATAACTTTTTCCGTTCCCTTTCGGGCAACGGCGCAACGCTGCGGCCTTTCCGGCCGGTGACGCGCTCTTGCTGTTCCAAAGCCCGGCACAGCGCGGCGCAGGAACATTCGCCGGCGCGTTTCGAAAGTTGGTTCAAAAGCGCCGAATTCGGCAGGCGTTCCTTAAAAAGTTGCGAGCGTTTTTCAAAGGCGCCATCAATCGTATTGCTGGTGGAAAAGGCCAACGCCAGTTGTTGCGTGCCGTCATTCCAATCAATGCTGCCCTCGAGTCCGCGCAGCGCAGCTTCGGCAAGACGGCGCAGTTGTTCAGGCAGGAGAGGAAAATCCGTGGCCACCACCGCCACCAAACTTGGCGTCAGCGAAATCGCCGGCGGTAAATTTTTTGCTGTTTTTGTCGTACCCCCATTGGCAGCGATCAGCATACCAAGTATATATTCTTTCGCATCTATTTTGATGACGCGTGAGGCATCCCCAATACCACCTTTGGCGCCGAGCGCGCAAAGCCCACGGCCGATGCCAACGCTGCCGCAAGCCACGGCGTTGGCGTTCGCTTGCTTGATCACTTGCAGCACCTGATCATGCGTGAGGCGGCGTTGGCGCAGATCATTTAAATAGCCGTCGTCGAGGCCAATCACCAGCGGCGGCCACGCGTTGTCAATCGGCAAACCTTCATCCCGCTCATGGCCGAAAGAGATGAGCGCGTCGTAAGCGATGCCAACCGCAGTTGAATTGCAGAGCACGATCGGCGAGGAGAACGTGCCAAAATCTTGCGCCACCTGCAGGCCAGTCCACTCATTCCAATTGCCGCTCGCAAAACCGCCGATGAACAATTTACGATTCCGCACGGATAGCGGATAAGGCAAAATCGCGGTGACGCCGGTTTGAGTGTCGCCCGCGGCAAGGGTAAAATGGCCAACCTGAATGCCGGGAACGTCGGTGATGGAGTTTTTCATAACGTGCTACAATAGTATCACTTTGATTAACGACCGTATTTTTTCATGATTTCCGGCAGCCGCTCAATGGGCAGCGCCAACGCCGTGTTGCCGTTTATGCCGGCTGTCGTTTCCGCCATGCACAGCGAATTGAGAATGGCTTCTTCCGCCGCTTCCAGGGCGGCTTGATGCAGGCGCGTAATAGCTTCGTCGTTAAAAATTTCAATTGCGGTCAGCGCGGCGTCCGGCTTCACTTTGACGCCGGTGGAAAAAAATAACAGCAAATCTCCGGAGCCGTGCGATGAAACGGCGCCGGTGCGGGCGAGACCGAAAGCCATGCGTTTGCACAGGCGTTGCAATTGCGCGGGCAGCATCGGCGCATTGGTGGCGCCAATCAGCAAAATGGACTTCGTTTTTTGCCCGGTAACGCGTTGGAGGTCGGTAATCTCTTTACCGACGGGAACGCCATTGATCATAAGCTGCCCACGGCCGCCGTGATTGGTTTGCGCGAGTACGCCGAGGGTGTAGCCGCCTTGCGCCGCCGGCAAAACACGCGAGGCCGTGCCGATACCGCCTTTGAAATCATAACACACCATGCCGGTGCCGCCGCCAACGGCGCCCTCCTGTACCGCCCCGCTCGTGGCGCTGTTAATGGCGGCCAACACTTGCTCGTCGCCAAGGTGGCGACCGGCTGAGTCATGCAAGAAACCGGCCCACGTTTCCGCAACCAACGGCACGGGCACGGGCGTAGTGTCGCCGATTTCCGGGTAGGTTTGCAGAAACCACGTCATCGCACCGTTCATCACGCGGCCAATATTGGAAGTGTCAGTGAGAAAAATCGGCGATTGCAACAGGCCGCGTTGATCGATGCTGCCGACGCCGGTCATTTCACCGTTGCCGTTCATCACGAAACGGCCGGCGGTTAAATTTTCGCGATAAATATCCTCGTTGGGGAGAATAACGGTGACGCCGGTGCGTATCGGGCCGCGCCCGACCACTAACTCGCCCTCGCCTTCGAAGCGCGTGCAATGGCCGACTTTTACGCCGGGCACATCGGTGATGGCGTTCCACTGGCCTGTGGGCAGCGCGCCAATGACGATGCCCAACTCCCGAAGCCGGCGCCGCGTCGGCAAGATAGGCGCCGGTTGAAAAAACTTCGTGGCCGGCAACGCAACGGCGGCCGCCAATGTTTGCGAGAGAAATTTTCGGCGAGAAATGATGGGGGCGGTCAAAGCTTTCCTCAATTTTTAAGCAGCCGGGTAGGTCAGGAAATTTTTTAAAATCAGCCCGGCGGCGTTAATTTATGCCGTGGTTTGATGATAGGCTACCAACCCAGGCTCACTGGCCAGCGTGTCGTGAAACTGAGTCATCAATACTTGTGCGATCTTTTGGTGATATTCTTGCCGCTTGCTCTTTAATAATGAATGATAAGCCGCGTCGCGAATGAGGGCATGTTTAAACAAAAATTTTTCGCCCTCGCGATAAACCAGGCCAGCAGCGAGCAAACGCTGCAACGCATCCTGCAGCGCCGTTTCCGCGAGCGGCGAAATCGCACGAAGCAGCGCGTAATCAAATTCACGGCCGATCGTCGCGGCAAGCTGCGCCACCTCTTTGGCGGCGCCAAGATGATCCAGCCGCGCCAGCAGAGAATCATATAATGCCGGGGGAATGGAAGACGGCGCGGCGCGGGGTGACCATTCGTTAAGTTGGCCGGCTTCCAACGCCAAACGGGTAAGTTCTTCCACAAACAGCGGCACGCCATCGGCGCGGTTGACAAGCTGCGTGACGATTTCCGGAGACAGCATTTGCTCCCGCGCAATACTTTTAATCATGGCCGCCGTTTCATCACGACTCAAAGGCGCCAAATGTATTTCTGCAAGCGGCGCGAGATCGCGCCAGGGCGGTTGAAACAATGGCCGAAAGCTAAACACCCCCAACAGCCGCATATTGGCGATTTGGGGCAACAGATATTCCAACAGTTCCAGCGTCGCGACATCCCCCCAATGCAAATCGTCGATCATCAAACACACCGGTTGCTGTACCGCCAGCGCTTGCAATAAGCTCAACACGGCGTCACGAATTTTTTGTTTGTACAATTCGAGGTTTAAATTCAACGGCGGGTAACGTCCAGCGAGCGGCACGGCCAGCAATCCGGCAAACAGCGGCACGGTTTCCAGTAAGGTGAAATGGCCGGCGGCGAGCAAGCGCTCAATTTTAGCCAACTGGGTGGCGGCATCATCGGCGCGCGACAATTTAAGCCGCCGCGCGAGCATATTAATGATGGGATAAAACACACCGCTTTGCTGGTGATACGGCGAGCAGCGGCACCGCAAATATTCATGCGCCTCGCGGGCAAGCTGGTTTTCAAATTCGTGGCGCAAACGCGATTTGCCGATGCCGGCCTCGCCGTTTAGCAAAACGACGCGGCCGGCGCCAGCCCGCGCTTGCTGCCATTGCGCCAACAATTCGGCAAGCTCCTGGCGCCGCCCCACCAGTGGCGTTAGCTGTTGCGCCATTTCGAGGCGCGATAAGACGCCGCTTTCTTCTTGCAGACGATAAATTTCTAAAGGCGGCTCGACTCCCTTAATTGAAGGCGTGCCGAGGTTTTCACAAATAAAATATCCGGATACGAGCTGATAGGTGGCAGCACTGATGACGACGCTGTTTTCAGCGGCGAGGCTTTGCAGGCGGGCGGCGATATTCGGGGTGCTGCCGAGAGCAAGCTGCTCATGTTTTTCCGCGCCCCCCACCTCGCCGACAACAACGAGACCGGTATGAATTCCCACGCGGACGGCGAGCCGGAGGTTACGATGCAGTTGCCAATGGGCGCTCAATTGCTGAATTTCCCGGGTGACGTCGAGGCCGGCATTGGCGGCACGGCGAGCGTCATCTTCATGCGCGTGAGGATAACCGAAGTAAGCCAGTACGCCATCACCGAGATATTGCGCCAAATGGCCGCCATACTGTTGCACGGCTTTTTCACAAAGGCGCTGATAGCTGCGCAAAACCTCACGCCAATCTTCGGGATCGAGACGCTGCGCCAACTCCGTGGAGCCGGCAAGATCGCAGAACATCACCGTGAGCTGGCGGCGTTCGGCTTCGGGCGTTGTGGCCGCGGCCAACCCGGCAAGCGCGTTGCCGCAGCGGCCGCAGAAATTAAAGTCCGGCGGGTTTTCAAATCCACAACTGGCGCAACGCATTCCGGCATTCTCCAAGAGTGCTCATTGAAACATTCGCAACGAACTGGAAATCGCAACGAAAGAATACGGCGGATTTAAAGCACTGAAAGTAACCAGAAGATAACACCGCGAGAAAATGGTGTCAAGTTAATTCTTACCATGATTAAACAAAAATCTCGAGGGAATCCATGAGGCCGGACAGCATTGAGCTGGAAAAATATTGGCGCAATGACGGCGCGAAAATTACACGCGTTGGACATTGCCGACCCAATATATCGGCATGGTGGGGATGGGGCGGCCGCCTTTGGGTTCGCGCGTGATGGCAAATGCCGCAATGCCCGTTAACTTTGCTGGCAGATGTTGCACCACACCGATGAACCCGCCCTCGGCATCGACAGCGAAAATGCCGGCGTCAACGGGCTTACCATCTAATATAAACCAGAGTTGATAATCATGGGCTTCGGTGAGTGGCGGCAAATTGTAGGCAATAAAACTGCCGCCTGCCGTTTGGGGGTCAAGCAAAATTTTGACGCCGCCCGGGAACTGGCCTTGCAGGTTTACCAGCAACAAATGAGAAGCATTGCTTTTTTGAATTTGTTGGATGACAGTTTGCTGGCGGGACATTTCAAATTGCAGCAATTTTATTTCGGCTTCGCGCTCGTCCAAGCGCCCGGCTTGAGCGGCAAGCTGCTGGCGCAGCTTCGCCATTTCGCTTCTCTGCAAAAAATAACCATATCCGATGGTCAGCAACAGAAAAACCGCGGCCCACGCCAGCGCGCCTTGTCCGCGTTGCCAGAAAGTGCGCTGCGGCAGGGGACGAATCGTGGCAGACATCGCAGGTTTGGCGTCGCTTTTAGGCAAAGAGCCGGTCTTTTGCTCGGCGGCAATGGTGTTGAGCAAACG
>CAYUVM010000301.1:0-5941 GCA_964447935.1 uncultured Cytophagia bacterium
TGCGGTTAAAACGGCGCGGAAAACACAGAAGATCTCCGGCGGCGGCCTCATTCTATAACAGAAACAGAGTGTCGCCCTCATCCTGACCTGCGAGCATGTAATTAACTCGCCGGACACGACGCTTACTTTTTTCCGTGATCCGGAAGGCCGTGATACGAAAATCCTTTCTTCGCGAGCGACCAAACGCCTGGCAACGTATCACATCATCACCCAAATCAACCAATTGTAGCCGGCGGAACTTCTATCCTTCGATACGCGCGTGGATTTGGGACTGGTGCTGGTTAGAACGGAGCCGACGCTCGGCGTATCTTTCTCGGCGCCGGTGGCGTATGAAAGTGAAATGCGATGGGGTGATCTCGCTTTTGCGTTTGGTTATCCGCGCGAGATTAAGCAACTCACGATGGGGGTTATTAGTCCCTCGCCCTATCCGGGCACGTTTTCTATGGATGTTGTCGCCCGGTATGGATTTTCCGGAGGCCCGGTATTTATCGTACGCCCCGGCGGTGATTTGCATCTTGCCGGCATCGTTCGTGGGGTACCCGTCCATAAATTGCGTTATCTCGCGCCCCCCACCGATCTGCCGGCCGGGCAAAATCTTGTCGTCGAAGATTTGCCGTTGAGCACCGCCGAAGAATATGATCTCATTGAATACGGCACGGTTTACGTCGTCGGTGCAGAGAGAATTGGAAGGTTTCTCCGAGACAGCCAGCCCCAGTTACAGCAGAAGGGGATTTTTCTTCCCGCGGCATTATTACCGAAGTGAAAACGCGTGAATTTTTAGCCCAATGTAGCTTCCCCCAAAAATTAGCATAGCGCAAAGCTGAAGTTTCGCACGCGGTGTTTTATTCAACCAAAATTTCCGCCAGTTTTTTCAGATCAATATTTCCGCCGCTCACAATAATCCCAATGCGCTTATTACGCCAACCGCGTTCATTTTTTAACGCCGCGGCCACAGGCACGGCGCCGGTCGGCTCAATAAGTATTTTCATTCTTTCCAAAACCACCCGCACCGCGTTTTTGATTTCCGCTTCGGAAACCAGCAACACGCCGGCAAGATGCTCGCGCATAATTGCAAACGTCATTTCACCGGGTGAAGTAACCTGCATGCCATCCGCAATTGTCGGCGGCACGGGAATGGAAACGCGTTCGCCTTTCTGCAACGACAGAAATGTGTCATTGGCAACCTCGGCCTCGACGCCGTAAACTTCGGTGGCAGGTGAAAGTGCATGTGCCGCAATACTATTTCCCGCGATTAAACCACCGCCGCCGACCGGCGCGAGCAGAATATCGAGCGTGCCGATTTGTTCGTATAATTCCAGCACACACGTGCCCTGTCCAGCAATAATGTCCGGATGCTCAAACGGTGGAATGAGCACACGTTGTTCTTGCTCTTGAATCTCGCGGGCAATGGCGGCGCGATCTTCGGTATAGCGATTGTACACGATCACTTCTGCGCCATAGCCGCGCGTTGCGGCGAGTTTGGCGGCCGGCGCATCCTGCGGCATCACGATTTTCGCGGAGATGTCGAGCAACTTCGCCGCCAACGCCACGCCTTGCGCATGATTTCCCGATGAAAATGAGACCACCCCGTAGCGCCGCTGCGCTGCCGGCAATTGCGCCAAGGCATTATAAGCGCCGCGAAATTTAAACGCCCCGGCACGCTGAAAATTTTCGCATTTAATAAAAAGATGATTGCCGGTCAGATTGTCTAAAAAACTTGACGTCAGCACCGGGGTGCGATGCGCTACGCCTTGCAAGCGCTTGGCTGCTGCTTGAATATCGGCAAAGGTCGGTAAGGTCATGTCAGCTACTCCGCCGGTTCGGGGGTTGATTTGCTTTTAAATTGAATTCATACGCCAGACAATTCCGGTCGCGCCGCACGAAATATTTTCCCAACATTTTCACAACGGTGAGTCGGCCAAAGTTTTTGTAGCCCATGCGATAAACCGATTTTAATGAGCTGTAGTTATTGCATTCAACGTAAGAAATCAACCCTTTGAAGCCTTTGTGGGAAAATTCCTGCAGGGCTTTCGCCATGCCGATGGCATGCAGCCGCTGGCCGCGATAAGCATCGTTCGTGTAGCCGTGATACATGTAAACATAAGAATTGTTAAAATGCAAAACTAAATCATCGGTAATATGGGTTGGTAGCTGCGAATACCAGCCAAAGCTCGCCAGCCGGTCACCGTCGATGACGGCATAGCAGTAATCGCCTTTGGCGAGGGCCTGATCGAGAAATGGCGTTGATAAGTGATTCGTTGTGTCGCGTGAATATTCTCGCAACTGTTTTTCATCTAAAAAAAGATACCGATACTGGCTGTTCGCTTGCAAAAATTGGGGATCAAGTGTTGCTAAAGTCACGGTCATGCCTTGCAAAATTTTTAAAAAAGTGAGGCGATTTATCGCGCGATAAAAGAAATCATATATCACCCCGGACCAGCCAAAGTTTTTGGCATTACGGCGAATGTCGGCCCATTTCATAAGCTCTCTTCCGTATTTATTAAAGAATTGTTAAAATGGCGTATCGCAAGTAATCGAGTAAGTTTATCTATTGTAAAGAAATCTCCAGAAAAAAGCAAGCGCCAGAGTAAAAACAAAAAAACGGCGGCACTCCGAAGAATACCGCCGTTATTCGCCGTTTTCCTCGGCCGTTCCTAGTCGGGCTGCAATGCGTTAATCATCCTTATCCTGTCCCAATGGGAAAGCGGCAAACCGTTGAGGCGGCTCCGTGCGCAGGCGCTCCATGATACTCGTCACGATGCTCCACAGAAGCGATTCCGCAATGCTCATCGCTTCATGCAGCGTGCTGAACGGGCCGCGCAAATCCTGGCGGAGCGATAGATCTTCGCTCGTGAGAATCTGGACGCGGCGGAGATCGCCGAGCTGTGCCTGCCGATCACAGTGAATCCAGTACGGCATAAACCCGCCCTTTCTGTTCCGTTCTCTCTTCCGGGGCCTGAAGAAGAATTCGGAACCGAATAAAAATGGCCGGGAGAAACGGTGCCATAGAACCCAGCAAAGGGTAATATGCGGAGCATAGCCCCGCGCCGCTTCTCGTCGGCCAGTTCTTGTCGATTCGAAAAAAATAAAAGCTGAGTTCTATGGCACCCGCAGTTTACTGCTTTTTTTTCTGAAAAGCAAGCAGATTTTTTGCTTGCACTTCACTCGTCAAATCTGTAAGTTAGTTTCATCTTTATATACGATTATTGCATGAGCCTGACGTATTTGCCGAAAACCATCGTGCCGGATTGCCGTCTCTTTACCGGCTACAAACCGTGCGTGCCGTTTAAACTATGTGAAGGCTGCCAGGATCGCCTGCCGCTCGGAACGCGGATTCTGGTAATCAACCTGGATGCGTTAGGCACCGTACTCGCCACGACGGCGCAGCTTCCGGCGCTCAAACGGCGTTATCCGCATAGCCATATCACGTGGATCACGCGCTCCAACGCATTATCGTTGTTGTCCAATAATCCGTATATCGACCATCTCGTGGAATGGAACGACGAGAATCGGTTGATTCTGGCACAACAAAGATTTGAATTGGCCCTGAATGCCGATAAGAGTCGACCGGCGGCGGCTTTCATTAATCTGGTTCAAGCTGAGGCCAAACGCGGTTTTGGATTGAATCTGAATGGCGCGATTGTTCCACTCAATGCGGGCGCGGAATACGGTTATCGGCTGGGTGTTGATGATCATTTCAAATTTCGTGTGAATAAACGCAGCGGCAATGATATTCTCGCCGAAGCGTGGGAAATTGCCTATCAACGCGACGAATATGTTTTGCAATTAAGCGCGACGGAGCTGGCGGCCGGTGAACGCTGGCGGCGTGAGTTCGGTTTGGAGCAGGCGGCGTTGGTAATCGGTTTTAATACTGGGTGCTCCGAACTTTTCACCTTGAAGAAGCTAGCCGTTGAAACGCAGGCCCACGCCATTCAGCAAATCGCGGCAATGCTTCCAGACGCGAAAATTATTTTGCTTGGTGGCCGTGAAGATACGGAACGCAACCAAAAAATCGTCGAGTTGACCAACGGCATCGGCATTCCCACGCCGACGACACTTGGTTTGCGCACCGGCCTCGTTCTCGAAAATTTGGCAGATATTGTTGTCAGCGGTGACTCACTCGGTATGCACGTCGCTATTGCATTAAAAAAATACGTTGTCGCGTGGTTCGGCCTTTCATGCGCTGCCGAAATCGATCTCTACGATCGCGGCCTTAAAATTATTCGCGACCTGCACTGTGCGCCGTGCTGGAAAAAAGTTTGCGATCAACCACACGGCCCGATCTGCGTGACGGAATTCAAGCCGGAGTGGATCGTTGAAGCGGTGCGAGAGGTTTATCGTAAACGTTTTGCTGCGCAGGCGAAAACGGATAGTGCAAAGCCCCTGACTGCGGAGTTGATTTTGTAGCCGTGCGCGCGTCGTTATCTCTTTAGAATTTTGATCAAAGCCAATTCATAAGCCACAAGTGTCTATTTTGATTTCGGCTCTCGTCATCACCAAAAACGAGGCCGAAAACATTCGCGACTGTCTAACTTCGCTGCAATGGGTCGATGAGATTATTATTGTCGACGCAGAGAGCACGGACGATACCGTGGCGCAGGCGCGGAAGTTTACCGATAAAATTTTTATCCGGCGGTGGGAAGGATTTTCCGCGGCCAAAAATTTTGCGCTCGCGCAATGTACCGGCCAGTGGGTGTTGTGGCTTGATGCCGATGAGCGCGTGACGCCGGAACTACGCGCTGAGATTAAAACGGTGCTCAGCCGCGAGCCGACGGCTGCGGGTTTTGAAATGCCGCGTTTGGCGAATTTTCTCGGCAAATGGATTCGCCACGGCGGGTGGTATCCCGGTTATGTGTTGCGGCTGTTCCGTCGCGGCGCCAGCCGCTTCGACGATAAACAGGTTCACGAGGGAGCGCAGGTGGATGGTCAAATTGCGCAGCTCAAAAATCACCTATTGCATTACACTGACCGTAACTTGCGGCATTATTTTGAGAAATTTAATCAATACACCTCACTGGCCGCGACGGAATTGCAACAGCGTGGCCGCCGTTTCCGGTTGTGGGATTTGTTGCTGCGGCCGGGTTGGTTCTTTTTGCGCATGTATGTGTTGAAAGCCGGATTTTTAGATGGGGTGGAAGGATTCATTTTGGCGCGGCTGTCGGCGGCGTATGTTTTTGCAAAGTATGCGAAACTGTGGGAGTGCCAAAATTCGTCAAAAATTTGATTCACCTCTATTTTGCAATAGAAAATAGAGCATTGAGCAATTGTTGAAATATCGTTGAAAGGAACAGATTTCTATGAGCAAATCTCTTGAAAAAATTTTAGCCGTCTTATCTTCTGATGAGCAGCTCGAGATGGAAAGGTTTGCCGCCTATTTGCTGTTACGGAGAAAAATCGCCGCTGAACAAATTCTCACCGATGACATTTCCAGTACAGAATTGATGCGATTAACTATGGAGGGCGGCGGATTTGATTGGCTGGCGCAGGAACCGGATACGTATTCGATTGAAAATGGAGAACCCGTTCAATGGCCGCAAAAATAGTTCGTGGAAGCGTCGTTTTGGTGCGTTATCCCTTTACCGATCTTTCCGGATCAAAGTTGCGTCCGGCAATCATCGTCACCCCTGATGACTTGCTTGCTATTCTCGATGACGTACTTTGTGCGTTCGTGACGACAATCATTCCTGACAAAATTTTGCCGACAGATTTGATCTTACGGAACAATGATCCCGACTTTGCAGTTATGGGACTGCAGCAGACTTCGATGATACGTACTCACAAGCTCACACTTTTACATCGCTCACTTGTGCAAAGACATCTTGGTAGTATGAGTAATGTATTATTGGAACAGCTCGACCATTGCCTCAAAAAAGCCGTTGGAGTCAGTTAATAAATCAACTTTCTGACTTGGTGTTTTAGCCCCGATTTTATTGGCTCTTTT
>CAYUVM010000302.1:0-5919 GCA_964447935.1 uncultured Cytophagia bacterium
ATATTCAATCTCGTGTGGCTACAATTAGTCCGTGAGAATGAGCAGAATCTTTGGCGATTCGGCTCAATACGATCAAAAATACGGCTGTGTGGGTAGAGCAAGCCTGCTTTTACCCACCATTTTACCTCGTCCTTCACCCAACAATTTATAAAATCTCTGCTATGCTTCGATAGCGCAAAGCGAAATACGTGAGACCTTTTTATTCTGTCGCTTGGCGGATGGTTTGTTATTTCGAAACATTTGCAAATACAGGGTACGGCACGCGTACTGCGTTTGTTTGCGCGTATCAAGGCCATGGTGTGTCCTTATATTTATTGCACCGGGCTTTGAGTTTGCCCTCTATTGGCGCGCCTTGCAATCACGGCTGATCCGTGATTGGGCTTGCGCTTTTGGATGACAAAATGAATGTTTTTACCCTGTGCGATAACGAAAACACAGAGACTATCCCGCGGGGTTGAGCCGATATTCTTTGATTGATGCCATTTAAACGCTTATGTGATCACTCCACCCAGCTACTTATTCTAAGCAGTTGTGCAGTATCTCGAAATTGATTTTTCAGCCGGACGTGTGTTCGACTCTGATCACAGCGGTACAAGAATTAAGGCTGCAATCAACTTGTCAGGGGTATAGCGTATGTGGTTACAACGAAAATCTTTAGTTCAGGCCCACGGCGGACATGAAGGCCTGCCCACGATCCAATCGAGGGCGTATGCAAAATATGTGATTTCCGGTCTCGTCTTTTTACAATCCCCAAGTCAACCTCGAAAAACCCCTCTCTGTTATGCCGCTGTTTTTAAGCGCCGTTTTCCCTCCAGTTTGTTATGAATTCCGCCAGCGCGCACGGCAATGAAATTCACTTGCCTCTATACGGCGGCCACTTTCTAACGCCGTTGTCGAAACAAAAGCATTATTCACTTCGCGCAGCGTGATTGCCGGCAAAATTCTAATTTTTGAATTAGCGTAACCAGCGGCCTTAATATTTATTATGCACAAAAGTTTATAATAAATTTATTGAAGGCCCCGCCGATAGACAACAGATTCAAACGTTGCTTACCGGTTGATCAAGTGAAATTCACCAACGGCGCAAAAAATGTTTTTGCAAAATTAGGCAAATTAAAATGGGACACGATTCAATTAAATATGTTGCTCTTGGCATATTAAATTTAAACAAAGCCTTAAGCCGGGTTATCTCAACAATTCGTTGGTTTCAAGCGAATCAATTTACTGTTTAAAATTACAATATTAAAACTTGACTTTTGTACGTATTTAATTTATATTGTTGTGTGCTTAAAATTAAGCAGCAAGATGACAAGAAATAAGCTTAAAAAATTTAGAAACTATTGCAGTTTTACTCGCTTGAGAGCGAAGCCTTAGAATAAATTACAATATTAAAACTTGACTTTTGTGCATATTTAATTTATATTGTTGTGTGATTAGAAATAACCGAAGTTATAAACGTAGGTGAGTGTTAATCAAGAAAAGTTAGTGCATCCTTGAATCTTAGGGCGAGAAGTAGGCCGCCTTTCCAAGACGTTGTCCTGAGCTTGTAGAAGAGTGATTCTAAAAATCAACTAGATCTTAGAGGAGTTATCATGAATATCGAGAGGCTGGTCAATATTCATCACGCGATGCGCGTATTGAAGATTTCCAAGAGGGCATTACACCAACGCATCAAGACCGGCTATTACGAGACACAACGGGTCGGAACGGTGCTGGTCGACCCCGAAACGCATCTACCACTCACCCCTGATGAACTGCGATTGATTCCAGTCCGTTCTCGTGGGCGGCAACCCGGACGCTATGGACAATACCGGGCCAAGAAAAAGCAGCGCGTCAACCGTTAGACAACGAAGGCCAGAACATCTACACCTCGCCGGCTTGGTTTAGCCGCTGCGGGTGTGGTTGCACTGAAGCCTTCGGGGATCACCTCAAAATTTAAGGCTGTGTGGATAAAAGCCTCCCTTTTATCCGCATTTCAAAACGCCACCTCTCTTTAAAATTTCTTGTGCCATTCTGAAAACGGCGGCGCTAGGCAGGCGAACAGTTTCAGTTTGTCGCACGGCCGGATGTTTCGCAAAGCGTTCAATAGGACTGGTTATTTCGAATTCCATCCAGCGAATGAGAAACCTGGTAAGCGCTCATTATAAGTCTCTTGCGCTAATTCGAACAACCCATGAACCTTTTGCGAAGCCTCCCAAGTTGTGGCCGCGCGGTTTGGCAAAGTGATTTTTCACGAACCTCGTCCTGGTGTCAGCGGGATAAGTACGCCGCGCCAGGCGTTAGTGGGGCCAAGACTCTGTTGCTTCGGCCCAATTTACGATGAGGTTCGCAGTTACAGTAACCATTCGCCGGAGCATGAAGCTCGCGGACGCCATCCTTGCATTTGAAGTGATCAGGCATGCAGCGGCCGCGGAGTAAATAAATTTCAAGCGCTCGTAGCTTGTTTCTAAATTATGGCTGTGAGGTTCAATCAACGTGCAGTAAAAATTAACCAAACCCTGGAGGATTTACCATGAATGTCGAAAGGTTTGTCAATATTCATCAGGCCGTAAGAATATTGAAGATTTCCAAGAGGGCGTTACACCAACGCATCAAGACCGGCTATTATGAGACACAACGGGTCGGAACGGTGTTGGTCGACCCCGAAACGCATCTACCACTCACCCCTGATGAACTGCGATTGATTCCAGTCCGTTCTCGTGGGCGGCAACCCGGACGCTATGGACAATACCGGGCCAAGAAAAAGCAGCGCGTCAACCGTTAGACAACGAAGGCCAGAACATCTACACCTCGCCGGCTTGGTTTAGCCGCTGCGGGTGTGGTTGCACTGAAGCCTTCGGGGATCACCTCAAAATTTAAGGCTGTGTGGATAAAAGCCTCCCTTTTATCCGCATTTCAAAACGCCACCTCTCTTTAAAATTTCTTGTGCCATTCTGAAAACGGCGGCGCTAGGCAGGCGAACAGTTTCAGTTTGTCGCACGGCCGGATGTTTCGCAAAGCGTTCAATAGGACTGGTTATTTCGAATTCCATCCAGCGAATGAGAAACCTGGTAAGCGCTCATTATAAGTCTCTTGCGCTAATTCGAACAACCCATGAACCTTTTGCGAAGCCTCCCAAGTTGTGGCCGCGCGGTTTGGCAAAGTGATTTTTCACGAACCTCGTCCTGGTGTCAGCGGGATAAGTACGCCGCGCCAGGTGTTAGTGGGGCCAAAGCTCTGCTGCTTCGGCCCAATTTACGATGAGGTTTGCAGTTACAGTAACTAGCCGCCGGAGTATGAAGCCCGTCTAAGCTGGTTTTATACTCCGAGCCCTAATTTTTTTCAACCCTAATTTTAAACCCGAAAGGATATAACCATGTTTACGATGCGAATTAGCGTTCCCCGCAACTATCAGCCACGCGGCAGACGGTATGGAAATTTCAATAACGCGCACGCCAGTGCTACCAAGCCCAACAGTGCCGACTCTGGCGGCAACTCGCAACCACTTGAAGGACAAAACAACGAAATTCGAGAAACGGTAATGGCGCCGCAAATTATCTGAGGGCGGGCCGGGTGTTGTTAAATGGCGCCACGGCGCAAAAAATGTTTTTTCGAGTTCAGTAACTGTGAAGTGAGATCAATCGCACCGGTTATTGAATTAACCAAAGGATGTTTACGAATTTTCAACCCAAAAGGAGATAACCATGTTTACGATGCGAATTAGCGTCCCCCGCAACTATCAACCGCGCGGCAGACGGTATGGCAATTTCAATTCTCACAATCGTTCCGCCCAGCCAATGAATTTCAGCGCCGGCGCCAACACGCAGCCGGCGGAAGGGCAAAACGGCGAAATTCGGGAAACGGTGACGAAGCCGCAAGTGGCGTAAGGATACGTCGTGAATTTTTCAATTGCGCTTTGGCATTACAGCGCTGATCACAAAATCACTAAACCGCCCGCCGGGAAATGCCCTGCGTAGGCGACGTCAAGCAGTGGGTTTAACCGCCAGAAGTTCTTAACCAAGGAGATTATCATGTTTACGTCCAATCTGCATTATCGCATGCGCCAGTCCAGACCCAGTGTCGTATTGCCGCAATCCGGCATTGCCGCCAGCTTGCCATTCAACAAAAATAAATTGATCACGGGTGGGGTGGCGCTCAATCAATTCGACTCGGAGCGCCGCTCCGGTAAAATTGAAATGGAAGAATCCTATCTCTATTCCATTTCGATGTGTGGGTGTTAAGTATGCCATCTTTGTTACCACAGAATTTCAAAACTTTAACCTGAAAGGATTTTTTATGAAATCGTCGATTACAAGACTCGTCGTGTTGGTGCAGGCCATATTGGTTTTGCTATATGCACCGACGCGGGCACAAAATATTTGGCTGAACTCGGCAGAAATCGCTGCATTGCCGATGACGGGCCCGGCTTGGGATAATTTGAAAGCCGCTGCCGATAAGGCGCTCGGCGTGCCGAATTTATCGAATCATGATGACCCAACCAATGTGCAAATAATGGCGAAAGCCTTGGTGTTTGCCCGCACCAAAGATGAACGCTATCGCAATGAAGTCGTCGCTGCGTGCATGGCGGCAATAGGCACGGAAAAAAACGGCGATGCCCTGGCACTTGCCCGGGAGCTCGCGGCCTATGTCATTGCCGCTGATCTGGTGGGGTTGCCACCTGCGGAAGATAAAATTTTTCGCGAATGGCTGCGCCAAAAACTTTCGGAACCGCTCCGGGGTTTAAGCTTGCGCACGGCGCATGAAAAACGCGCGAACAACTGGGGAACGCACGCCGGTGCGAGCCGCATTGCAGTAGCGGTCTATCTTGGCGACCAAGCAGAGATTGCGCGTTGCGCACAAGTTTTTAAAGGGTGGCTCGGGGATCGCGAGGCTTATGCCGGATTTAAATTCGGTGATCTATCTTGGCAGGCCGATCCGAACCAGCCGGCGGGCATCAATGCGAAAGGCACGATGAAAAACGGACACCTGGTCGATGGTGTATTGCCGGATGATCAGCGGCGCGGAGGTGTGGACAAATGGCCGCCGCAGAAAGTGAATTACGCTTACGGTGCTCTGCAAGGCGCTGTGGTGCAAGCCGTCATTTTATCCCGACTTGGTTATGAAACGTGGAATTGGCAAGATCAAGCTTTGCTTCGCGCGTTTCAGTGGTTGCAACAGCAGGCGAATTTTGCGGCAACCGGCGACGATATCTGGTTACTGCACCTCATCAATCGGTATTATCAAACGCAGTTTCCGGCTGCTATTCCCTCGGAACCGGGAAAAAATGCCGGCTGGACGGACTGGACCCATGCCACCGGCGGCAACGGAGATAACGGTGTGGCTGGGATAAACCTAACTGAATCCGGCGGCAGTACCGACGTGATCGAACGCGGCACAAATGATACCTTTGATATCGTGCTCAACAGTGTGCCTGCAAGGGAGGTCGAGCTTGCCATCAATCCCGACGACCAACTTGATCTCGGCGCCGGTGCCGGCAAACGGATCACGCTTACCTTTACTCCCGGCACGGCGTTGACCCCACAGACCGTGACGGTTGTGGCTGCGAATGATGCGATTACGGAAGGTAACCACAACGGCACGATCGTATTTTCGGCGACGAGTTACGATGCGAAATATAACGGGCTTAGCATCGCCAGTGTTGTCGGCATTACCGACGCTGCGATGACGATGCCGCAGCTCGTTTTTCTCGCCGACGAGTTGATCAAGATTAACAGCAATGCGCAGAGCGAGGGGGCCATCCACAGTAATGGCACGATCGAATTTGGCAAGAGCCTGGCTGGCATGCAAAGAGGAAATTTGACGGCAGTCGGTAAAATTACGATTGCGGAAAATAACCAAATTGTCGGCGATGTCGCCTCCGGCGCTTTTGTCAGCCTGCTCGGTAACGCGAGGGTCTCTGGCGTCATAACAAACACGGCC
>CAYUVM010000303.1:0-5908 GCA_964447935.1 uncultured Cytophagia bacterium
GTATCCAGCGTGTAACATTGCGAAACCGACACGCCACAGCAGGAGATTTCATTGCGGTCGCGCATTTGAAACTTGCGCAGTAAATCTTTGGTCAGGCGGTCTAATTTTTCCGCCTGCTGTTGCAGGGCTTTTTCAGTCATAGTTGTATTTAAGTACGATTGTAATTGACAATAGTTGCATTATACAACTAATTTAAATAAAAGAAGCCAATTCCGCAAGCGCTTTTTTAAAATTTGACAATGACAGTTCTTTTGCTTATCGTGCATGAAGTCGAGTTTGCGACTTTAAGTTTAATAAAATAACTGTGCGCTCCGGCACGGAGCATGAACCATTTCCCAATTAAAAATGTCCCCACTTCGTTTTGTCGTTATCGGTCTTGGCGGTTTTGCCGAGGTGCATTTGAATGCCGTAAATTGGCTGGAACAACAAGGCTTCGCACAGCTTGGCGGCGTGATCGCGATTGAGTATGATCGTCAACGGTTTCCCGAGAGAATTCAAGCCTTACAAAACCGCAATCTTCCGATTTATGCGTCGATTGAAGATTTTTTTCAACGCGGTACGCATACGGCGGACATTCTCACTGTGCCTATTGGCATTCATCAACATGTGCCGGTGAGTACAAAAGCGCTCGCTGCCGGATTGCACGTTTACTGCGAAAAACCCGTGGCTGCCACGATTCAGGAGGTCGATCAACTCATCGCGGCGCAAAAGCGGTTTGGCAAATTAGTTGCAATTGGTTACCAATACATGTACAGCCATTCGATTCAACAATTAAAAGCGCGTATTGGCGATGGCCGTCTTGGCGCCGTGAAACGGGCGGCGCTGGTTTGTGGCTGGCCCCGCAGCGACACCTATTATGCCCGTAACGATTGGACCGGGCGCATGAAAAAAGATGGGTATTGGGTGCTCGACAGCCCAATGAATAATGCGATGGCCCACTACCTGCAAAATCTCCTATATCTGGCTTCCCCTCTACCCGATGCAGCGGCAACCCCCAATGACGTCACTGCGGAGTTGTATCGCAGCCGGCAACTTGAAAGTTGCGATACGGCGGTGGTGCGCATCAACTGCGATACCGGAAGCCAATTACATTTTTACGTGACGCATTGCAGTGCGACGACGTTCGGGCCGCAGATGAAATTATTTTGTGAGAACGGGGCCGTGCAGTGGGAAAAGTATAACGGCGAGACGACGATTCAATATCACAATGGTGGTGAAGAGAAATTTGCCAATACGGAAGCGTCCTGGAACTTCGAGGGGTTTCGTAATTTTGTGCAGGCGATTCGGGGCGAAGCGCGTTTGCTCTGCCCGCCGGAAGTTTGCCGCAGTCAGACGATAGTGATCAACGCGGCGCATGAGAGTTGTCCGCAAATTGCTTCTTTTCCAGCAGATTTGATTCGTACCGAATCGGCGCCGGAGACCATTCCTTCGCCGCTGCCGGAGGGCGTTTTTAAACGCATGCAGGGCATTGATGTTTTGTTGCAGCAAGCGTATGCGGAGGAGAAACTCTTTGCGGAAATGGGAGTAGCGTGGGCCAAAAACGGGAAAGTATTTTCAACCCGTGCGTATGCTCATTTTCCCCGGCGCGATGGCGAATTTGAAAAATCGAGCCAATAATGGCCGTGCGCATCGGGCGTGTCGTGAGTGTGCCAGACACTGCTTTGTCCGGCGTGTACATCACGAAATGCGCCTATCCGGCATTATTCCACAGTAGCCACTCAATCGGAAACCTGCGTCCGCCGCTATAGCCGATGTATTCGACAACACATGGCAAAGGCGCGATTCGGCTTTTGGCAAAATCAGCCAATCCTTAATTACCACAGCCACCATTCCCGCGCGCTTTTAGCGGAAATCCAATTTTTCAAGCTTGTAGATGCTCAATTGAAGCATTCGGGCATGACAGCAGTTGGGTAAGTTATTAAATCGACATTCCTTAAATAAGAAAAGCCATTTATTGGGTGACAAAACATTGGTAGCGTTTCTACGCAAAAAAAATTTTGATTAAAATAATCGTTTTTTTCCGCAAGACTTTTCGCATGCAGGTAGATTGAGGATGTTAGGTATTTGACTAAAGCTCGGTGGCTATTTGGGCAAACCGAGTGATGGCATGCTGTGTTGACGGACCAAAGAGGGCGGTGAAGGATGCGATTGCGAAGCTGAGTGCCGATCTGATTTCTTGGCGAGAGATTAAACCTGTCAAAGAAAATCGGAAGGGACAACAGACGCAAGGTATTCTTGCCTGCCATAAATCTTGCCGGTGGCTGCCGGCAGACAACTTTTCTTCCGTTTCTGTTCAACTTCTAAGGCTCTAATTTTCCGTATTGCAATGTTGTGGTCGGGCATGGCCACAAATCCATCCAGGGACGGGGCGCTTTCCAAATCAAACAAGTGAAAACGAGTGTTTATTTTATCGGCCATTTCGACAATGAAGTGATTGTCAAAATGTGACCGTGTTTGCGATATTTTGCTGGGAAGTAATCAAACTGCAAAATTCAAATAACTCATTTGAAAATAAGTTTTAAAAACAAAGAGACGGGACGGCCGCTGGTAAGCGTTTGGGAGAACGTTGACTGGGATTGAAGGCCGGACCAACTCATGATCGTAGGCAGACGGCCGTCGTCTGGGCTTGTTCAACCATGTTATCATGACTGCAACCCCGGCCGGTTATTTTAATGAAGGAGGTGATGAACCTTTCATAAAGTTCCATTCTTGAAGTAGCTTTGTTCTTGGAACGGCAGAGCATGGGAAATTCAAAGGGAGCTGGGCCTGCGTCCAAACAGTGTCAAAAAACGCTGCTGGGGCTTTTACGCTTGACCAACTCCTGCACAAAATCATGTTGGGAACCGCAATTACTTGTGTAGGAGAATGTAGTTATGAAGAGAGCCATTTTTCTTTTCATCGCGGCTATTTTTATGGTGAGCATTGCCGGCGCGCAAAGCACCGGTGCTGTTCGCGGCGACCGCGACCGCTTGCTGCGATCACTCAGCAAATCCGAACTCACCTCTATCGTCTCTAAACTGCATAAAAAGACTGACGCCACCACGGCTGCCGCCTGTTTGCTGAATGTTTACGTTGATGATGGCGGCAACGATGCGAACGCTGGTGATACGCCGGCGACCGCCAAGAAGACCATTCAAGCCGGCATTGACGCAACATGCGCCGGCGGCACGGTGCATGTGTATCCCGGCGCCTACAGCGAAACGGCGACGAACCGTTACGTTTTAGGCGTGAACGGTCCGCACCAATTTGGCCTGTTCATCGACAAGGCGATGACGATTCAAGGCGTCGATGGCAGCGGCACACCGATTACGAGCTATAGCGGTGTGCTGGCGGAAGTGGTGACCAACGCCACCAACAATTTTGGATACAGTGGTATTTTTGTTGAAGGTGATGGCGTCACGATTCAAGGATTGAAAATTTTGCCGAATGTTCCGGAAGACAATAAAACCATCGAGGTGATCGGCGATAATTTCACCCTCAAATATTGTCACCTCGCAATACCGGTTGGCGGCTCGGTGTATTTCAATGATTGGCAATTTAACACCGGCACGAATACTTCACACCTCCAAAGTTACAACCTCGACGGCAATTGGCTGGATATGGGCACGAGCATCGACCTCGCCAGTGGCGCGGGTTTCTCCGGCCTGGCAAGTGGGCGACTGATTAAAAATAACAAATTCAGTAACAGCGAGTTTTGGCCCTCCATCAGTTTCAACGGTTCCGATACTGGAGTGCCGTGGTTCGTTTATTCAGTTGGCGGTGCGGTGATTACGGGCAACAACTTCACCAATACGTACAACACCGTCGATGTGACTTCGGGGCATATCCGCGCCCGCGGCACATACGATAACACCCAATTCGATTGGAATTCGTATTGGAGCAGCAATACGTTTAATAAGGCGGTCGTGACTGCGGTGGGAGCGTATCCGCCGATCACGGTCCGGACGTATTCTTATCCCGGCTTTTATGGAACGTATAACAATGTGCGTCGCATTGGCGTGACAATTCAAGGTGAAATCGATAACGCGAGTACGAATGATCAGGTGCTGATCGCCGCCGGAATCTATAGCAGTCCCGTCAGCATTAACAAAAACGATCTGACGCTGCAAGGCGCCGGAATCGGCCTGACGAAACTGCAGGGTAACGGCACGACTTGCACCACGGCTGGTATTGCGTTCAGTGGCAGCCGGAGCGGCATCACTATCGCCGATATCAGTATTACGGGCTGGCTGGATGGCATTCAGATGTTTACCGGGCCGCTCAGCAATGTTCTCATCGAAGATGTGGAAGCCAGCAGTAACTGCCGTCACGGCATTTGGAGCCAGGCCTTCGGCATCAATGGCTTGACCGTGCGGCGCGTTACGGCGTCGAGCAATAACGCGCTTCCCAATACCGCGCAATCTGGCCGCGGCATTTGGATCATCAATGGTGTTAAGCAAAACATCGTGATCGAAAATGGTTTCTTCAACAATAACCGCCTTGTCGGCATTGATGTCAGCGACGGCAATGTGACCGGCCTAACAATCTCCGGTAATGAAGTGAAGGGCAATGGCGATTCCGGTATCGGCGTGTTGGGGGCGCAAGGACCGAATGCAAATTTGATTACGAACAACACCGTCATGAATAATGGCCGGTTTGGCATCGAAATCAAGAACCCAACCGGCAATGGCGCCAGCAGCGGAGCCGGTAGCGTTGTCGTGTTGTCCAACAACGTCTCCCGCACTGTTGCCGCTACGGATTTGCGCGATCATTGCGGCATCGGCGTGTTTCGCCGTTTTCCGGTGTTAGCCGATAATGCCGATCAACCTTCCGGCGTAGTTGTCAAACAAAACGCAGTTACCGGTTACCGCCGTGCAGCGGTCGGCGCGACCGGCGATGGTTTCGGTATCGTCATCGAGGGCAGCAACCACACGGTTGATGGTAATACCGTCACGAATAATGACGTCGGCATTCAGATGCAGGCGGGCAATCCCAGCATCAACACCCAGAATACGCCTTACTTCGACCGCGGCGATGCGACGCCCACCAGTAACGCGCTGTTGACTGCGAACATCGTCAATACAAACGCTTATGGTATTCGCAGCATCGGCGCGGTTACCGGCAGCCTCACACAAAACATCATTCATGATAATACTGTGAATGGGGTGACGATTTTGGACGAGGCCAGCACCGGAGTCGTGGCGAACAACAATCAGATTTGCACCAATCAAACCTTCGGTTTTGAGAATCTGGGCGCCACCACGGTTAACGCCGCCAACAATTGGTGGGGCGAAATCAGTGGGCCAACGCATGTCAGTAATCCCGGCGGCACCGGAGATGCGGTTAGTGATCGGGTCAGCTTTACGCCGTTTGACGACGAAGGACCCACGAGCGGCCCGTGCCCGGGTCCTGCCAAACCGATTGTGTTTCTGGCGGACAAACTGGTGAAGATTACGCAAAACAAGGAATCGGACGGTGACATCTATTCCAACAACGACATCGAGTTTGGCACCGGCACCACACCGGGCAAACACACGGGCAATTTAACCGCGGTGGATGATGTGACTCTCAAAAGCAAAAACACCATCGTGGGCAATGTAACGGCTGGAGATAAGGTCGAACGTAGCAGTAATGTTACCATCACCGGTACCGTTACCGAAGATCCGAGCACACCGATGATTCCGCTGCCCACGCTATCTTTTTCAGCAGGTGGCGCGGATGTAACCGTGTCGAAAAACGGCACACGCGCATTGGCGCCGGGTTCTTATGATGAAGTGGAGCTAAAAGAAAAAGCGACGTTGAATTTAGGGGCCGGCGATTATTTTATGAACGAGCTGTATGTTGGCAAACAGGCCAAATTGACGATTAATGTCAGTGGCGGCCCGGTGAATATCAATGTCGTGGATGATTTATTTATCGGTGAAAAAGC
>CAYUVM010000304.1:0-5906 GCA_964447935.1 uncultured Cytophagia bacterium
AAATGGCACGCTTGTTTGAGTATCTAAAACCCGGCATCATCATCATTCTCGCGTTTGTCGCGGTTAAAATGTTGATCGTCGATTTTTATAAAGTCCCCATCGGCCTCTCGCTGGCGTTTATTGGCAGCGTGCTGGCAATTTCTATTTTCGCTTCGTGGCTGAAAATTCGCAAGAACGGCGGCGCGGCGCCGCACCAACTCGATACGCCGGCCTCGCCGCTGCCGGTCAATTCCAAGCATGAGCCTTCGACCAAAGCCGTGCCGCATTAATTCGGCTCAAATGCTCTTTACTAAAAAATAAGTACACGGCTGGTCCCGCGTTAGCGGGTTCTTTGAAGGCCGCGCAATTTTTACCACTTCACGCTCAAACCTACGCCCCCTCTTCTTGGCGTGAGCTGCCATTGTCGCGCTCCCATCGCTTTCCCGTTTTTCTTTTCCGCCAACCACTTTGAAACCGAATTAACGCTCGTAATCGCCAGCGCATTGCCGACCACGACATCGGTCAGCCAGTGGTCGCGATTGTATGTACGCGCTAAACCCGCGACCGTGCCGAGACTATAAAATGCGATTTTGGCAATGGGATGATCAATACGCTTGGCAAACGTATGCGACATGATCATCGCCACCATCGTGTGCCCGGAAAAAAAAGAATAGTAATTCTCTTCGCCACGAAACGGATCGAAGACGTCGTGGCCCAGCCCGACATGCGGCCGCGCACGACCGGCAACAATTTTCGTCGTGGATTGAATAATGCCGCTCGACAACAATGAAGCGGAGGCAATCACGCCCGTTTCACGCAACCAATTATTGTCGGCGATCAAGCCGCTCAGATAAATGCCGCCCGTAAGAATGACGGCCGTTCGCGGCTCGCCGTATTCAATGCCAACGTCGTTCAGGCGATCCGCAAATCCGCTGCGATTGCGTTGCATCAAATCATCAAACGGTTCATCCACATAGGAGAGCGCAACCGTGCCTGCCAACACCGAGCCGAATATGGCCCAGTCCTTGCTCTGCCAGCGGATCGGTGCAGTGAGAACATGCCCCGCGCCGCTGATAACGTGCGAGGCATCTTTCATGAATTTTTCCGGGCGCAAAGTTTGTGCAAAAGTGGTATGAGACAACACCAGCAAGATTGCCAGCGTACTAATGCGAAAAGGGTGAGGCATGTAGGCTCCTTTTAAAAAATCAGCTTGTGGGCATAAAAATTCGCTGCATATACAGCCTTGGGAATGCGTAAATCTGTCATTTCGATACGCGCAGCAACGAAAAACCTTTTAGCAACAGACTCCTTGGCCGTATGCGGGGCAAGAAGTGACAACTATTCAGACAGAAATTATTGACGAAAAAACAAAATCTTCTGACTGCGCCGCTCGCGGCCAACGTTGATTTGCAGAAAATAAACGCCGGCAACGAGATTGGCTGGCTGCGGCACCCACACTCCCTGCCACCAATCATTTTGCACACGGGTCATCGCAAACGCGGCGACGCGCGCGCCGGTGAGATTGTAAACGACAACTTGCGGTGAGAGGGCTGCGGTCTTGTTGGCGGTGCGCAACGAAATATGCACCCGCTCACGAAACGGATTGGGATAGGCATTTAATTCAAATGCATGAGGTGGCGTGGTTGGATTCGCCACAACCGAACTTCCAGTTCCCTGAAAAAAATTGATCCCGCCATCGCCTTCACCCACAAACAGATCAATGCGGTGGTCACCATTAATATCAACGAAGGCTGGAGCCGCATAAAAACCGGCATCGAGACCGGCGAAATCTTTTTGCACCAACGCGAAGGAATCCGCCGCCACCCCGCGATAATAAATGATCGCACCGTTACGCTCACCGATAAAAAGATCCAACAGCCCATCCCGGTTCCAGTCGAAAAAAAATGGGATGGCGTTTTCAATAATGAATTCATGCCGGATCTGCCGGCGCCATTGAAAGCGGGCGCGGGTGGCATCGCCGACATTCTCATAAAGATAAATCACCCCGCCCGGAAAGGCGCAGACAAAAAGATCGCTGTCGCCGTCCCGATCAAAATCGACAAATTGCGGCGCGCTCGTGTATCCCACGGCAATGTTTTCAAATGCTGCCGAACTTAAAATGAAATTGGGTTGGCGCGGCGTGCCACGATTTTCATAGAAAGCGATTTTTCCAAAAAAAGAACCGCAAAAAAGATCGCGATCACCGTCGGCATCGATATCGATGAACGCCGGCGTTGCAGAATAATGCAAGCTGGGTTGCAGGTTCGGGAGATTGTCGGTGCTCCAACGAAAAGCCGGAGCGAGTGCCGTTCCGGTATTTTCATAAAAACTGATTTGCCCGTCCAGATTGCCGATGAACAAATCCTGGTCGCCATCGGTGTCGATGTCCGCAAAAGCCGGCGCGCTGTTCGTGCCGGCATCGATCATCGGCAACATCTTGACGGCTTGCACTTGAAAATTGGGCGCCGCTTGGGTTCCGCGATTTTGATAAAAATAAAACTGCTCTTGTTGCTGCTGCAAAGCCGCCACAAAAAGATCGGGATCGCCATCTGCGTCAATATCCGCGAAGCGCGGGATATTATTCCCTAAAGTTAAAATCGGCTGTGGGCGCGGAAACAATGTGTCGGTGACTGCCATTTTCGCGGCAGCCGGCGTGCCCTCGTTGCGCAAAAAATATAAACCGCGATGAAAGATATCTCCATAAAAACAGTCGGCGTCGCCATCGCCGTCGATATCGGTGAATTCAAGAATGTTGGCGCCATGAGGCAAATTTTTCGGTGGCATTTTGCCGAGCGTCTGTCCGAAGGAAACGATCCGCAAATCTTGCCAGTGATCGGTTTCAAATGTAAAGGCCGGCGAAGTTGGCGTGCCAGTATTGCGGTATAATCTAATCTCGCCGGTGACCACGCCGGTGAAAAAATCAAAATCGCGATCCGCATCGATGTCAACAAAGGTTGGCACACTGGTAATTTCGCTGAGTATCTTCTGCCCATCGAAGGTCTTGAGCGTTTGCGCTTCCAACCCCAAACGTGAGTGTGCCCGCGAGCCGTGGTTGCGATAAAAATTTAGGCCATTGTCACCGTCGGAACAATACAAATCGAAATCGCCATCCGCGTCAATATCCACAAAATAAAACCAACTTTGCACATTGATTTCTTTGTACGCGCCGGCAACAAGACGAAAATCCGGGACCTGTGCGGAGCCAACGTTTTCCAGCAAAATCAATTGTCCATCAGACTCCATCATGAACAAGTCAAAATCGCCATCACTGTCAATATCGATAAATTGCGGTATGAAACGATCCAGGCCGCCGTAAAAAGGTAATTCCATCTGGACCCCATTGCGTTCCACGGGAATGTCGGCGGCTAATCGGATAAAATTCTGTGCCAGCGCCGGGCCGGACAACAGGGACCACCCGCAACCATAGCACAGCATTAACCACCAAATGAAAGTGGAAGATTTGACCTGGCTCATTGAATGAATAAAAATTTTTGGGTGCGTTGCTCGTTGCCGATAATAGCCTGCAAAAAATAAATTCCCGAACTGAATTTAATTTTCTCCGGCTTCCAGAGGCTATGCCATACTCCTGGCGATGCCCAACTCCATTCGAGCTCAGCCACCCGCGCTCCCGTAAGGTTATAAATAACGGCACGCGGTATTTCCATGGTTTTCGCGTTGGTGACGCGCAACGAAATACTCAACTGCTCGCGAAACGGATTCGGATAAACCTGCAAGTCAAATGATTGGGGCGGCAAATTTGCATGTGCCACTGCTGAGCTTCCAACTCCCTGAAAAAAATTGACGCCGCCATCACCCTCGCCGACGAATAGATCAACGCGGTGATCACCGTTGATATCAACGAAAGCCGGAGCCGCATAAAAACCGGCATCGAGACCAGCGAAATCCTTTTGCACAAACGCGAAGGAGTCGGCTGCCACGCCGCGATAATACAGAATAGCGCCGCTGTTCTCGCCGACGAATAGGTCTAAAAGGCCATCGCCCGTCCAATCATACAAAAATGGAATGCCATCGTCAACGTTGAATGCATGGCGAATTCGCTTTTTAAACTGAAACCGGGGTTGGCTGCCACTGCCGAGGTTTTCATAAAGATGAACGCTGCCGCCGATTGCCGCACCGATAAAAAGGTCAAGGTCGCCATCGTGGTCGTAGTCAGCGAATTGCGGCGCGCAGGAACTGCCGAGGTTGAGGCTGGCAAATGTACTTGTAATAAAAGTGAAATTGGGGATGAGCCGTGAGCCTTGATTCTCATAAAAAATGATGCGGCCAAATGCGGAGCCGACCAAGAGATCGAAATCGCCGTCGGCGTCAAGATCGGCAAAAGTCGGCGTTGCCGAGAAATGCAGATGCGGTTGAATATTGGCCACATTATCTGTCATCCACCGAAAAGCCGGGGACGTCTTAGTGCCAGTGTTTTCATAAAAACTAATTTGCCCGTCTAAATTGCCGATGAATAAATCCTGATCCCCGTCGGCGTCGATATCCACAAAAGCCGGGGCGGAATTGCTGCCGGCGTCGAGCATGGTCAGGAAATTCGGCGTCGCCAGTTGATAGTTGGGCGCCGTGGCGGCGCCGGAATTTTTGTAGAAAAGAAAATTGTTCTGGTTTTGTTGTAAACTGGCAATAAATAAATCCAGGTCGTTATCGCCATCCAGATCAGCAAAACGCGGAATATTGTAGCCGAAGGTTTGAATCGGCGCCGCGCGTGGAAAGAGCGTATCGGTAATCGCCACGCTGGGATTATTGGGGGCGCCGTCATTACGAAGAAAATAAAGGCCTCTGTGAAAAAGATCGCCGTAGAAAAAATCCAGATCGCGGTCGCCGTCGATATCGGCAAACTCAATCGCATTGGCGCCGTGCCGTTGCTTTTTGCCGAGCGCCGCGCTGAATGAGAAAATCAGCAAATCTTGCCATTTCCCCGTGGTAAACTCAAACATTGGCGTTGCGCGGCTGCCAACATTTTGATAGAGTGCGATTTCGCCGGTGATGATACCAGTAAAAAAATCCAGGTCGCCGTCGGCATCGATATCGGCGAAAGTCGGGATGCTGGTTATTGGGTTGACGATTTTTTGATTATCGCCAGTAACGACGGTTGCCGTTTCAATCATGAAATCCGGACGAGCGCGCGAGCCGAGATTGCGGCGAAAAACCAGGCCGTTGTCGCCGTTGGCATGATACAAATCGAGATCGCCGTCGGCGTCAATATCAACAAAATAAAACCAACTCGATACATTCAAATTATTAAAAACGTCGACATTCAAACGGAATTTGTGGTCACGCGGCGAACCGACATTTTCCAGAAAAGTCAACTGGCCATCGGCTTCGGAGAGCAACAAATCAAAATCGCCATCACCTTCGACGTCGAGGAATTGCGGAATGAAACGGTCCAGCCCGCCGAAGAAAGGAAGCTCTAAACGCTCACCGCTGCGTTCAACAGGGATGCCATCGACATTACGCGTGAACGTTTGGGCCAGGGCCGGGTGGTGAAGAAATGCGAGCAAAAAACTCAAACCTGCAAATTTTAAAAGATAATATCGGAAAAAATGTTTCCCAGCAGATAGATGAACCCAACGGCCAAAGTATATGCGGCTGGGCTGCATCCGCAGGGGGGCATTTATCTGTTGGGGATATGAAACGGTTCGCATTTTATGTCAAGAAAAATTATTCCAGATTCGCGGCCATTCACAAACGTTATCGAATGACGCTTACTCGCCCTGTCACCGCTGCCATATCCACAATCGGAACTTTGGCGACAAGATGGCCCAATCCAAGCTCGCGTAAAAAATAAGGCTGCAAAGTTCGGAAGCGCAAAGCAACTTCGAGCGTAATTTCGCCGGTAAAATTCGGCGGCAGATTGATTTTGTATGACGCCGTTTTTTCGGCCAACGGCGCGAGCAAATGATTTTCCA
>CAYUVM010000305.1:0-5884 GCA_964447935.1 uncultured Cytophagia bacterium
CGGAAACACGCGGCTGATTTGCGAACCGAGCGCCACGCCGAAACCAATTTCAAAAATAAGCAGCGCCGCGCCCATCACTCGCGCGGTGCCGGAGACGAGGTTGCGGGTGGCCAGCTCCCGCATGGCGACGGTAACGGTTAAACCGGGCAGCAACACGATGAGACTCGCCAGCGTCGTCAAATAAACCGCGAATGGTTGAAAAACTTGCGCGGCGAGCATCACCAGCATCGAGGCAATGATGGCCGCAGTCGGCTCAAAAACTTTGCTGGCTTCTTTGAAGCGGCTCATAAAAACCGCAAGAACGCCGACGAACAAGCCGATGCCAGTCGTCACTAAAATTTCACGCCAGCCGCCGCCTAAAAATCTGGCCGCGGCGCCGGAAGCGAGCGCAAAACAAATCGTGCTCAACACCGGGCCGTAACGCGCCGGCGCGGCGACGATGCGATCAATCGCCTGTGTGCCTTCGGCAAGGCTCACCTGCCCGCGAACCACTTGCGTCACCAGCTCATCGAGTCGCGCTTGTTTTTCGAGATTGACTTCGGTCGATGCGATGCGAATGAGGCTGGTGCGATGCTCTTCCGGCAAGCCGAACGCAGCAAAGATGCCGGTCGGCGTCACGAAAAAATTTCCGGACATGCCGAATCGTTGCGCGATAAGATCCAAGCCCTGCTCGAGGCGATGCGCCGGCACGCCATAGCGATGCAGCGCTTGCCCCAGCTTGACGATAAACACAATATGCGCCGCGCTGCCAGCATGAGGATCGGCGTTGAGAGTTGGCGTTTGGTTTTGCAACTCAAGTTGCATTGCAAATTATATTTAAAAAACCATGTCTTTAAGCAAAAACCACCAAGCCACAAAGACACTAAGAAAAACTTCATGTTTATTGTTCTCTTGGTGTCTTCGTGTCTTGGTGGTTAAGAAAACTATTGTCGGGTGACAACTTGCAGACTGCGTCCACAGAAATTTTATTTCAAATTTGGCCGCATTGCAACTATTGTACGACGACCATTTTTTTCGCCGCATTAAATTTACCGGCTTTGAGTTGGTAAAAATATGCGCCGGCGGCCAGCCCTTTGCCGTCAAACGGAACGCGCCATTTACCCGCATTCATTTGGCGGTCAAGCAGTTTGCCGACTTCGCGGCCGCTCATGTCATACAACGTGACCACGACATGCTCTGGCTTTGACAGCTCAAATTCAATCGTCGTCGCGGCGTTGAGCGCCAACGGGTTCGGATAATTTTGCGATAGTTTGAAAGAACTCGGGGTGGCGAGCGGCGTTTCCTGCACCGCGGTGGCGACATCACTCTCGAGAACAATTACGATACCTTCATTAGTGCTGGTTACATCAAGGTTCGTCAGCAAAATATCCATTCGGTTGTCGCCATCCAGATCGGCAATGGCGATGTTGCGCAAATCGGGAGCGCCAACATTATCTTCATAAAGCACGGACCAGTTGTAGCTCGTTGAATCCGATACACTGCCACTGCCTTTGTATTCCAGACGAATAATCCGATTTTTAACACCATTTGCATCGGCAACGGCAAACAGAAAATCCATCAAACCGTCGCCATCGATATCGCCAAAAGCCGAGCCGGCGCAATCAGAATAATTGCCGCCCAGTTTCTTAAAACTGGCGGTGGTCAACGTGGAAACATTTGCAGGGCTTTCAATCATATGAACATGCGTCGGAGGTTCGCCATCGCCAGTGATCGTGGAAACAAACATTTCAAGCTTGCCGTCTTTGTTCATATCGAAAAACCGTACGCCCCGGCGTTCGCCTTCATCGTTCGGCTCGGTGGCTTGATTGACTTCGTTAATAAGTCGGTAAGCATTTGAGGCGGTGGCCTCATAAATCGCCCAACTCACCATGTCCCAGGTAAAAACCCAAATCTCCGGTTTGCCGCTTTTATCGAAATCGGTAACATAGGCGTCCCACACGGCGCCGCCTTTTAACACCGCCGAAGAATCGGCAAATTCAATCTCAAAATCTGCCAGACCAAATCCGATCTGCGAGCCGCCGGCATTCACCACGAGCATGGTTCTACCGCCGGTGCTGCCAAGCGCTCCGCCAAAACTGTCAGCCCGCGACGTCATGATAATTTCATCATCACCATCATTGTCAATATCGGCAATATTGAGGCTGGAGGTAATATATTGAAAACTTGCCGGCCGATCAAGGCCCCAGCTCTCTTGCGGCTCGGCCGGAAAGTTCGTGCCGTCGTGTTCAAAAACATACAGGCGGGGCACGATTTTGCCGGGATTGGAAGCCGCATCCGCTGGGGAGCCAAAATAAAGTTCGGTCAAACCATCTTTGTCAACATCTCCCAAAGCAATCGCAGGATACGAACGGCCACCGGTGGCCACATCCGTCGGCCGCCAAGACCAACGCTCCACATACTTATTGTCACCATCGTTTTCCCAATAATGCACACCCCAGGTGACCCCGGTCGTGGTGGTCCCGCCCGACAAGGGCGGGTCTTCAATCCAAATAAATTCTTTCTTGCCGTCTTTATCCAAATCGAAACCGGCGAGAATGTCCCACGCGCCGATCAGCTCCGGACTTGCATTAACCTGGAAGGCCTTATGAAAACCCGTAGCAATGGTTTGGGCAAATAAATTTTCGTTCGTGCTGCTTAAAAACAAAACAACAGTGAAGGCGGCTACACTTTTCGGAAACAGATTCCGCATTAAAATTTCCTTTCGTAAATATTTTGGGTGTAGAGACGTGTCGGCGATGTGGAGACGTGTCGCCGACACGTCTCTACGAATTATGAAAAAATTATTTCATCAACGTGACGCGGCCGGTGGCGGAATAGCCAAATGCTTCAAGGCGATAGAGATAAACGCCCGACGGCACATTCCGCGCGTCCCACAGATATTCGTGTTGGCCAGCGGCAAGGCGCGCCTGCACCAGCGTCGCGACTTCCCGGCCGCTGACATCGAAGATGCGCAACAGCGCCGAGCCCGCTTTCACGAGATCAAAACGAATTTTGGTGCTGGGATTTCCCGCGAAGCGCGGGATCTGCGAAAACGGGTTTGGATAAGCGGGATAAAGCGTAAAAGCGTCGGGAATCGTAGTGACATTCTTTGCTTCCACCGCCGTCGTGCCGACTTTAATTTCCTGCCCCGGCGGATTCGGCATGACATATTTGCTCGGCCCCGGCGGCGAAAACATGTAGTTGTGCTCGTCGCCGTTTTCAAACCAAACAATGTTGCCGGCGGGATCGACCGCAAGATCGGCGCGGCGGTTGGCATCGCTGCTGGAGTAATCGACCACGCGATGCGCCGTGCCTTGCTGGGTATTCAGTTTAAAAATTCCGGCAGCAACTCCACCGGCGGCGCGACATGAAACATAAATCGAATCATCCGTGGCGCTGGTTAAATTGGCGCCGCGATGAATGGCAATGCCGATGGGGCGAGCCAGCGGAATCGAGAAAAATGAAAATGGCGCCGGGATCGAGGAAATATCGTACGCATTCACAAAACCGGTGAGGCCGCCGTCGAGCGAATCGGCCGGGTCGATGGTGCGCAAAGTGACGTACATCATGTCGGCATCATCGACAACGACATCGCGCACGTACGTATCGGCATCGAGAACTTTCTCCGGCGTGCCGGTGAAAACCTCCGCGGTGCCGATCTTCGCGCGAAAGACGGACATGTCGGCGGCGAAATAGATGGTTTTATCCGCACCGGTGCCACGCACATGCAGGCCGCGCGGCAGTTTGACGCCGCTAATAATGACTTTCAGATTGCTCAAATCAGGGTTGAGCCGGTAAATTCTACGATTGTGAATGTCGGAAAAATAAATAAACCCGTCGTCATCTACGGTCACATGCCAGGGTTGGACGGTTGAGCCGACCAGTGGCTCAAGCAGCAGCGGTTGCGGGGGATCGGCCGGCCGGCCGTCTGCCAGCCATTCGCTTATGCCTTGGAAAAAATCACCGCCGCCAATATCGCCGCCGAGCCAATGCCCGAAACGCGGCAGGGCCGGGTTGCGCACGACATCGCCGCCGCGTGTGAAAATGCCAATGGGGCCGGAGTCAAAAATTTGCGTCCAGATAGCATAACCGGTGGTCGACGTTTCAATCTCAAACGTGTACGTGCCGTCGCCGGTGTTGCCGGTGCCGTCCCAGTTGACCGTGTTCGCGCCCTTGGCTTTGTTGCCGGCATTGATGGTGTGAACGACGGCATTATTGCGTTTAATGCGCACGATCACATTATCGGCTTTGTCGTTCAATGTGAAGCTAATCACCGCCGGGCCGGTGGTAAAACGCCCGGAGAAGGTAACTTTCAAATCGCTGGCGTAAGTGTGCGCCCGCAATTCTTGATTTCTCCCCAGAAAAAGCAGCACCACTATTCCGCAAAAAATGATTCTTTTTGAAATCATTTATATCTCCACGTTTAGCTCATACTCTTACTCCTACCCTTTCTCGCTTTTGAAGGTTTTGTGCAAGGCGAGTAAGAGTAGAAGAATGAGAAGGAGTATGAGTTTATTTCACCAATGTCATGATTTTCGATTTCATAAAACTGCCAAATTCCAAGCGGTAAATATACTGGCCGCTGGAAACAGCCTGGCCGTGGTTATCTTTGCCATCCCACACCACGGCATGTTTGCCGGCGGCATATTCGGCTGGCGCAATCAATGCCCGCACTTCGCGGCCAGTCATGTCGTAAATACGCAGACTGATCAGCTTGTTGAGCGGCAACGTGAATTCAACCGTCGTGCTGGGGTTGAACGGATTTGGATAATTTTGTGCCAGATCATAATCATCCGGCGTGATGACTTCCCATTCACGCGATTTAACGCCAGTCGCCAGTTCTTTTAAGTTGACGGATTTTGTCGAATCACCCCATTCAAAAACGAAAAGATTGAACGAGTTTTTACCCAAACCAATATTGGGAGCGATGGTATCGGTGGTCGCGCCTTTCCAACTGACAACAAAATCACGATTGCCATCGGCATCCAAGTCCAAGCCGGGCGTAACATAAAGTTCATTAAACAGGCCGCCACGCGTTTTGTAAACGTCGTCAATATCAAAAACTTGCTTGATCGTGTAACTGGTGGAGTCGCCAAGATCACCGGTGCCTTTGTATTCCAAATCAAGAATCGCATCGGATTTGCTGAGGTAGATGTCGAAGCCATCGCTGCCGGCACCGTGATCTTGATCGCCCACGCCCCAGATCGACCACGTGCCTAAATTTCTCCAAACCAATTTCAAATTGCTGAGATCGACAAATTTGTCATCGACGATGCCGTCGAGTTTCCAGATGCGTTTTTGGCCAATGGCGTTATCGCCAAATAAAAAGACGTGATCCGTGCCGTTATGATTAACCACCAGCGGCCGGCCTTTGACCTGGCCAAACCAGTTGATCGCTTCATCGACAATAACGACGGCGCCGTCTTCGTAGCTGTCCGGCCCATTCACTTGAATGAAACCGAGGCCGGCGCCGGTGCTGGCGTTCGTCCAGCCGGTGATAACGATTTCGCGTTGCGGGTCGCCATCGACATTGGCGACATTAATGCCAACCGGAACATAGCCGTCGCCCAGCAACGCTTCTTCCATGCCTTTATATTCGTACTCGAGGTGGAGCACGGCGTTTTTGGCTTCCCACGTGCCGGATTTGACTTGCAAAATATAGACATTCGCAAATTCCGGAACGGCAAATTGGCGCGGCGCGAGGATTAATTCGTTGCGATTATCTCCATCTACATCTCCTGACCACATGCCGGATTCGGTGCGGCCAAAGCTGCCTTGAGAAAAAGCCGCATCGATTTGCTCGGGCTTGATCCGCGCGACCGGCTCCGTGCCATATTTGTCGCTGCCCACCACGCCTTTGTGCTCGTAAATGTATAAACCGCGCAGCGTGTCGGCGGTGGTGTAA
>CAYUVM010000306.1:0-5834 GCA_964447935.1 uncultured Cytophagia bacterium
ATATGCCAAAAAACAGCGAGGCGATAAAGAAAACGAATACCGCCAATGCCGCCATTAACAGCAATCCCAAAAACCAATCACGCCCACGAGCCATAGAAACTCCTCATCTTTCCAAAACGCATGACCCGCCGTTTAAATCGAACCAATCCATGCTGCGGCGCAGTCCATAGCCGAATTATGTTATTTTGCAACCACTTAAATGATAAACAAAAATCGCTTCAAAGTCAACAGTTCTGAGTTTCGTGAAGTCGAACTTGGGCGCGCTGCTGTTCAAATTTCGCAAATCTTATTGCCCAAGTTCGACTTCGCCTATCAATTGATCACGACAAACTTGGTCGTTTCTTGAAAACCGCCGGCGAACAAACGCAACAAATAAACGCCGCTAGCCACGCGCCGGCCGTCGTCGTCATTGCCGTCCCAATAAAGCTGGCTCGAATACGCGCCGGCGCCGAGTTCGCCCAGCTTAAATTGGCGCATCACCCTTCCATCTTCGCGCACGATCGCCGCTTCCACCGTCATGCGTTCACTGAGGCGGAAAGGAAAAAATTGCAACCCTTTGCCCCGAAACGGATTCGGGAAAGGATTTTCCAGCATGTTGGCGAGCGTCACTTTACCGGCCAAACTAAGCTGCAATTGATAGTTGGAAAAAATAGATTGGCCGCCGCTCGAGGGCAGGCTTGTATTCACCACGGCGACAATCACCGTATCTTCGCGCGTTGGCGCCGCGACGGTAATTGGCGTCAATCCGCCGCCGCTTTGCAAAGTGTATTGTTGATTGGCGCGCGAGATCGCCGTCACCAGCCAGCGGCTCGGCTCGTTGGTTTGCAACACCACTTGCAGATTTTGCGGATTGCGAATCACCCGATAAAAATGCGCCGCCACTGAGGACAAGCCGTCACTCACCATCGTGTCGCGTTTTGCGGTGAACGTGTTTTCGAATCGCAGCTGAGGATATTTATCGCCTTCGTCAAAATACCGCGCCGTGTCCGCCCGCGTGCCGGTGAAATAACACCAGGTGTTGAATTCGCTGAATGCCTGCGCAAACGGCAGGTTATATGGCGCCGCTTCTAAAACCGTTTTGAAGCTGGTGATCGCCAACTCGGACCGCACTCTATTCCACAAGTCCAGCATGATGCGCGGCGTCCGCGTGCGTTCAACCAGATAATGCAGCCAGACGGTCGATTCGTAGCCGTCGGTTTCATGCAGCGGGACGTCAAGATTATTAAAAAACGTGCGCAGGTAAAAATAATAATCATTCACCGCATCATACGAAAAATCTTCAAACCACACCGACGACATTTCGAGAAAATAGATGTCCTCGCTGCGGAAGCGGTAATTCAATTGCACCCCGTGAAAATATTCATGCGCCACCGTCACGCGCAGCGCCGCAAGGCCGGTGGTGGCATAGCCGGTAAAATCATTGTCCACAAAAGAATAACCCGGGCCGCGGCCACTAGCGTCGAGAAAATCCCACGCGGTTTCGCCGTACCGATCCGCCGGTTCGTTGATCACATAAAAATCATACTCCGCGCCGTCGGCGTTCTGGTCGCTCATCGGCAAATCAAAACCAAGCTGCACGTGCAAAAGATTATACGCCCGTTGCGCGGCCAGCCCGGCTTCGTAAATATAATCGGGCACGCCGCTCACTTGCGTTGACGTCGAATTGACCGCGTCGTTGCCGGTCACCGTATAATGAAACCGAAAACGGCCATCCGGCGTCACGTACTTGAGCGGCAAGGTCGGACGCTGAAACGTGGTTTTGAACAGCGCGTTGAGCGCCGGCTGTTGCGCCGCGGCCTCTTGCAGCGCGGCAAAGGCCGGCAGGCCGCATTTGCCGTTCGGTATGCGCTCGCCAGCACTCTGCGCGGTATTGAGCAGCAATTGATAGTTTTCCGTGCGGGTCTGTCCAGAAATGATTGTGCTTCCCGCCAACAACATGACACTTAAAAAACGCTTCATCATTTATTCACTTTCTCCGAAAGCTGAAGGTCAACGGAACGCCGGCAAAACCGAAGCGCGCGCGAAATTGGTTTTCCAAATATTGCCGATACGCCGGGCGAATCGCTTCGGGATGATTACAAAAAACGGCGATGACCGGCGGCGAGTTTTTGACTTGCGTGCAATACTTGATCTTCACCTCGCGTTTGTCCATCGCCGGTGGCGGATACTTTTTAAGCACGGCTTGCAAAAACTCGTTTAACTCGGTCGTGCGCAATTCCCGCTGGCGTTCGCGATAAACGGTTTGCGCCACGTCGAGCATTTTGAACACGCGCTGGTGTTTCTCCGCCGATATGAACAGTATGGGCACGTAGCTGTAAATGCGCAACGCTTCGCGCAACTCTTTTTCAAACGTTTTAGCGGTCAACGCATCTTTCTCGATCAAATCCCATTTGTTGATGCCAATAACGATGCCTTTGCGCAAACGCGCCGCCTCGCTGACGATGTGCAAATCCTGATCAACGGCCTTTTCCGTGGCATCGAACAGCAGCAGCGCCACCTGGCAGCGGCGAATGCTCTCGCGCGTGCGCAGGGTGCTGTAAAATTCAATCGACTCTTTGACGCGCGAGGTTTTGCGCAGGCCGGCAGTGTCGATGAGCACGATCTCCTGATTTTTGTAGCGCAGCCGCGTGTCAATCGAATCGCGCGTGGTGCCGGGAATGTTGGTGACGATGACTTGATCATGCCCGAGCACGGCATTCACATACGAGGATTTGCCAACGTTAGGGCGGCCAATCACCGCCAGGTGTAAAACGCCGGTTTCGATTTTCTCTTCCGCCTCCTCGGCTTGCGGCTGGCGTTTGGCCGCAGCCGGCAACAGCGCCACGAGCCGATCTAAAAAATCGCCGACTTGCCGGCCGCTCGCTGCGGAAATGGGCGCCGGCTCGCCGAGGCCGAGATTATAAAAATCCGCCAGCTTCGGCTCGTGATGGGTGTCATCGATCTTATTTACGACAAGTAGCAGCGGTTTATCGCTGCGACGTACAATGCGGGCCACCTCCGCATCTGTTCCCGTCACCCCGGTTTGGGCATCGACGGCAAAAACTAAACAGTCCGCTTCCTCAATCGCGTCATAAACTTGTTTGAGCACGGCCTGATCGATAAGATTGCTGCTGTCGGGAAAATAGCCGCCGGTGTCCATCAGCGTGAACTCGTGGCCGGTCCATTCCGCTTCGGCATAATTGCGGTCACGCGTCACGCCGGGCGTTTCGTGTACAATCGCCTCGCGCTTGCGAATGATGCGATTGAACAGCGTCGATTTGCCGACATTCGGCCGGCCGATGATGGCGACGAGAGGTTTCTTTTTCATTATTGATTTATGAAACGACAAAAATATTTGGATGAGTTACGGACACGAAAGGCGCACTCCCAAAAACGAGATGGCGTTAGCAGGCAAACTCTTCAGTCATCATTAAGCCACATTTCGTATCAAGCATTGACGTGAACGATTTCAGTTACTTTTATCGTTTTCAGCTTCTCCCTGACATCCGGCATCAGCCGGCGCAACGTATCGAAAGTATTATCTGGAGCGCCCAAGACAATAATAGCAAAGTTTATGGCGCGTAAGTTTTGTTGATACTCTAAATTTCCATCAATCGTTACAAACACATCGAAACCGGCAGCCTGTATCAAGTTGATTAAAGCGCCGTTCTTAATACCGGCCCACCCCATTTCTTGCACTCTGCTCACGGCATGGCCTGACAACTCGCGCTTTAGCCTTTTGGGCAAACACTCGTCAAGCAACACTTTCATACGTTTGTTCCAGCAGTTTCTCTTTCATTAACTCCAACACGGCCAGCGCCTGCTCGCGCTTAACAGTCGGAAAATCATCCAAAAATTCATCAAGCGGATGATCGCGTTCAAGGTAATCAAAGAGTGTTTTGACGGGCACTCTCGTGCCGGCAAATACCGGCATTCCGCCCAGGACTTCCCTATCGCTGGTAATGACTTGGCGTTGGATCATATTGATTCATCTCCTACATTTCAAATGCAAATTTTTCTCATCTCAAATAAATATAGCACAAAATCAAAATCTTGCAAACTTTGTTTTCGATGTTCCATTAAACGCCTATTCGTGTCATTCGTAACCCAATTAATCTGCTTTGGTCTCATTGCGGTCGCGCGTCACGCCCGGCGTTTCGTGCACAATCGCCTCGTGTTTGCGAATGATGCGATTGAACAGCGTTGATTTGCCGACATTCGGCCGTCCGATGATGGCGACGAGGGGTTTCTTTTTCATTATTGATTTGATAGAACTTTTCTATGCTATAGAAAAGACTTTGGTTGAACGGTCTCGGCTATTTAATTCAATTCGCAGCGGTAACTTTAATAATAATCCTCGTCCGACCAATGCTTTGCGGAATGCATTAACCAAACAGAATGGACTCTGCTGCCAGTTGCGTACACAGGTAACGGAAAGATTTGCCGACAAAATTTTTCCCGTCTCGTCTACCATGCCAATCCTGACTGGTGCGATAAAGTATTTATATTTGAATTCCAAATGTGAAGCTTCATAAGCTTGATCAATCGGCTGGCGATCAATAATGCGGTTTTGCAAAAGATCATCATAGTTTAACATCGTATGGAATGAACCGGTGTCTAAATCAGCTTGCACGGTCAAACTATTCTGTTGGGCTTGCGGAGGCGCGGAACCGACCGTCATGGAAATAGTCGGGTAGAAATCATTCTTTGGAAGAGCTGCCCACAACGATTCCTCAATAATCGGATTAGCCACAAATACGAAAGGAATCACGCCAAAATGATAGCCAATCTTATAAAGTTTCTCCCGTGCCGGGTACGCATCAAGTGTTTCACCCGCTTCAATAACATCGCCACCGACCACCAGCAGCCATTCCGCCCCTCGCCGTTCCAATTCAGCATCAATCCAATTTCGATATTTTGCGTCGGCAGAGGTATGGATAGAATCGCGCGCATCATCCGAAAAAGCCAGATAATCCTCAAATGCAATCTTGAAGATCGCGTCATCCAGCGGTGATCCGGATGGAGTCTTTGACAAATTTTTAATCGGCTTTTCAAATCCAAGCCGCTCCCGAATAACTTCACGGCCTTCCGGAGATAAGGACTCAATCGTCTGCCAAATTTGCTCAACCTCAGCGTTGATAACGGCCATAAGCCACCTCGCGGTTTAGTTGTTAGCGGCTTGTCTTTAGTAATGCTAGTATTTCAGCATTAACTATTTCGACCTTCATTGTTAAGATAACTTCTATCTGCGAATGATGCGATTGAACAGTGTCGATTTACCGACGTTGGACCGTCCGATGATGGCGACGAGGGGTTTCTTTTCATTAGCGCTTTTCTTGCATTTACAAGCGAACTTTTGTATGTCTAAAAAATTCAAACCGGTAAAACAAATGACATAAAATTCAAATATCACTTCTTCAATTTTGAAAAAGTAAATTCTCTTTTTTTAATATTTTTGAATTCTACATCATCTTTGTAGAGTTTATTATATCCAAGCCAATAATTAAATCTATACATTTTATTTGAGAATGAATCAATATTGGATGAGGACGGTTTTGTGAGGCCGACTGTGCGCAATTTCGTGGTGAAATTAGGTTCAACTTGATAAACATGCTTGTCTTCCTTTTCATCATTTGTTTCAAAGAATTTTTTGGGTAAAAGCTTCGTTACAAAGGATTTAAATTTATCAAATGAATAAACATCATAGCCTTTATTAACATATCTGAACAACAAATCCAAAAATGGACATGAGCAAACTTCATCATGGCTGGGCAAAGAGTCTAGCATTTCATCATCTATGTATTTGAGCAGTCGGGGAGTTTTTTAGTGCAAGAGCGAAAAAAAATTACTACCAT
>CAYUVM010000307.1:0-5809 GCA_964447935.1 uncultured Cytophagia bacterium
ATCGCGCCAAACAGACCATCGAAGAGCATCCGTTTACCGACATCGTCAATTACATCAGCCCCGAGGATTGTCTCGTGATCAACGAGACCAAAGTTTTTCCGGCGCGTTTGCTCGGGACCAAAGACAAAACCGAAGCCAAAGTTGAAATCTTTTTGCTGCGGCAATTGGAAGAGGGCCTGTGGGAAGTGCTGGTCAAACCGGCGCGCAAAGTCCGCGTGGGCAATCGCCTTTCGGTAGGGCGCGAATTATTTTGTGACGTAATCGACAATACGGTTTCCGGTGGCCGCGTCGTGCGTTTCAATTATCACGGCGATTTTTTTGAAGCGGTCGAACGGCTGGGACAATCCCCTCTCCCACCCTATGTCAAACGCGAGCCGGAAAGCTCCGACAAAGAACGTTATCAAACCGTTTATGCGCGCGTGCGCGGCGCGGTGGCCGCCCCAACCGCGGGTTTGCATTTCACCAAGGAAATTTTACGCAAAATTGAGAACAAAGGCGTAAAAGTGGCGCCAATCGTTTTGCATCTCGGCCTCGGCAGTTTTCGGCCCGTAAATGTCGAAGATTTGAATCGCCATAAAATGGACTCGGAATACTATGAAATCACCCATGAGTCGGCGAATAAGATTAACGAGACCATGAAAAAAGGCGGCAATATCATTGTCGTCGGCACCAGTTGCGTGCGCGCCATCGAAACCGAAGTCAGCAGCGAAGGCTGGGTGAAGGCCAATCGCGGCTGGACCGACAAGTTCATCTTTCCACCGTACGATTTCAAAATCGTTGATCGTCTCGTCACCAATTTCCATCTCCCCGGCTCGACGATGCTCATGCTCGCCTGCGCGTTCGCCGGCCGTGATTTTCTATTCAAAGCGTATCGCAAAGCCATGAAAGATAAATTTCGGTTTTTGAGTTACGGCGATGCGATGCTGATTGTGTGAGTCGTTGGCCGTGGCAATGACGAGATAAGAATTAATTTACTGAGGACTAAGTTTGACCGACGTCGCGGCAATCGTCGTCGCTGCGGGCCAGGGAACCCGGTTTGGCAGCGACATTCCCAAGCAGTTTTTGCTGCTGCAGAATCGCCCCATCCTCGTGCATACTTTGGAGCGCCTGCAAAACGCCGCCGTCATTAGCCAGATTATCATCGTTGCCGGCAAAGATTGGGTGCCATATCTCGGGAACGAAATCGTAGGCCGGTATAATTTTGATAAAATCAGCGCCATTGTCTCCGGCGGCAAAGCGCGGCAAGATTCTGTGTTCGCCGGGTTGCAAGCGTTGTCCACGCCGCATGAAATCGTCGTCGTTCACGACGCGGTCCGTCCGCTTTTTTCCGCCAGTTTATTGGAACGCGTGATCGCCGGCTGTGCTGGGTTTGATGCTTGTGTGCCGGGTTTACCCTCGCGCGATACGGTAAAAAAAATCGCCGGCGAGCGTGTTATTGAAACCCTGCCGCGCGAGTCGTTGCGGCTCGTGCAAACCCCGCAGGCCTTTCGCTATCAAAAGTTATTGCAAGCTTTCACGCAGGCCGCCGAAGCCAATTTTTACAGCACCGACGAAGCGGCGTTGGTGGAACAATTCGGCGGCAGCGCCGGCTGGGTCGAAGGCGAGGAAACCAATATAAAGATTACCACTCCGCGCGATTTGCAAATTGCGGAGGTTTTTCTGCAAAGCCTGTTGTAGCGCCCTCATATCACCTTGCAACTGTTGTTGCTTTTGTTCCGTGCGCCGATAAACTTTTCAAACTCCATCACTTCCCCAACTCCTCGGTAAACGATCCTGTCCGTTCGCTCACCGTCCAATTCACAAAATCCAGCGCGCGCCATTTATTTTTAGAACGGATTTGCAAAATGCGTTTAGCTTCATCGTATTTGATATACGGATTATCAAAAACCGGCCAGTGCTCAAACTTGAACGGCAGATCATTGAGAAACCGCGCCACGGTTTCCGCACGCCCATCGTACGTAAATTCCAGGCGATCGCCATAAGCCGTGGTGTATTTCAGTCTTACCAGTTCATTGTCTTCCTTAAATTCGACTTTACTCACTTGCAGAATACGACGCTTAAATTCCTCAAACGACTTGCTCTCTTCCGGCGTACTAATTTCGAGAATGATGCCGTTGCGCCGGCTTTCAGAAAGATAACGCAGGCCGCCGTCCATTTTGTTAAAACGAAATTCCTGCAACGGGCGGAAAGCAATGAACGTGTGGCCGGCGCGGCCGAACAGCCAAGCCGGATCGTGCGACAATCCATCTGCTTCCAGGCCCTCCACATTTTCTAAACTGTCCGAAAAAAAGCCGGCAATATAACCGAATTGCACATTTTCCGGAATATTGTAGAGCGCCAGCAAAGTGTTGCGATGTTGAAAAATTTGTTCATACGGCGAGCCACCCACAAGTTTGTCGCCGTGGCTGTAGCGGCCTTTGAATTTGTTCAGTTCGTCAAACAGCAGCGCCGGTTCATCAATAAAAAAGGCGCCCAATTCGCGTTGATCAAAATACGGATGCATCACGTACAGCGTCGGGCGCGGATCATGCGGCGCGAGATAGGTGAGGTCCCAGGTGTGTTGTTGCATCGGTGCCAGCAGCCCGCCCGGCATCGAGCCGAGAATATAATCGCGCGTGATATACGCATATTTGTAAACGGCACTGGTACGGTCATAACTGGTGCGCAATTGATTGCGAACGCGTTTGCGCTCGCGGTGCACATAGCCGCCGAGCGGATCGCGCTTGGTGGCCAATGCATAAACCGCTTCCGAAACCTGATAACCACTCAACGCGCTCACCAGCGCCTCCATCGTGGGCTGCATTGCACCCGCGCCAAAATGCAACCAGAACAACGCCGCGTTCGCGCTTTGCCGCGGCGAATAGACTGCCGGCTCGGTGTCATAACTGTGTGCGCCGGCATACATGCCATCGATTTGTTCTAACGCAAAGTCAACAAGCAGCAAATCCAACATCATACTCACGCGGGTTTGCCAATGAACCGTGGCGGGTTTGCGGTTGATCGTGTTTTGCGCATGGCCGTTGGTCAGCGGAAACAGCGGTTCATTAGCGGCGAATTCATGCAATAACTCCAAACAGGCAATAAAGGCCGGCAACAGTTCGGGCGAATCAAATTGCGTTTGGCCGTAAGCGGCATTATTCTCCATCCAGCTCATAAGAAACGATTCGGCTTCGCGCCAGTTTTCCGCAGAGGATTTGCCGTTGAACCATTGTTGCGCCGTCAGCTCCGGCCAGGTTTGCGCCGCCAGCAGCAATGTGGCATGATAGCGGAGCTGGTTGTCTTCGCTATCTCCGCGTAACAAAGCGTTAGAAGAAAAATTCCGCTGCACCTTTTCACGCAACGAATCCGGCATGTTGCGCTGGCCATACAAATATGTCGCCATCAGGTTGAAACCATAGGCCGGATCGCCGGAGGGCTGACGCAAAAGCTGCGATAACATTCTGCTCGCTTCGCTAACACGTTCATTGGCGGCATAACGCGCCATGACGGCGGCAAACGACGGGGCCGATTCTTTTTCAACCAAATGGGTGAGCAACGCCTGCCGGCGAGCGGCTAATTCCTTTTCAAAGTTTTCCTGTGTTGCTGCCGCCGTAGAAAAAATGACTATCCAGAAAAAAATAAAACCAATTTGTTTACGGGCTTCCTTGCGCCAAGATGATTTCATACAGCATCCTAAATATTGATATGAAAATTTCCGCTAAAAATCGTCAAACTAACGGTATCCGGTTATGGGCGTGACCAGCTTGATTCGCCGAGGGCAAGTTGGCGAACGTATGCCCCAACCAATCCAAATGCTTTCCAGGTTTGGCCGTTGTTGCGGCTGAATTGCACTCCGCGATCATAGGTTCCGACAAACAGTAAATTGCGGTCGGGCAGCGGCAAAATACATGTCACACTGCCCAGTTGTTCGCTGCCGGGAAGTTGCCGCCAGTTTTGGCCAACGGATGAAGCGAAAAAAATGCCGCGTTTATGCGCGCCGGCATAAATGGGCCGATTAGAGCCGCCGCCGGCCAGTGCATAAATCGAGATTTCTTCTTCACCCGCCAAAACCGGATGATAAACTTTTCCACCATCGATGCTTTCATAAAGCCCGTGGCGTTCGGTGCCCACCCAAAAAATTCCCGGCCACGACTCTGGTTCACGCAAAATGGCGCGGACTGGAATTCCGGGCAGCGCGAGTTGCTCCCAATGTTCGCCGCCATCCAGTGATTGATAAAGACCACCTTCGGTGCCAGCAAGCAGGCGACTCTGCACTTTGGGATCAGGAAAAAGACAACTTACAAATAGATTATTCAAGCCCGTATTCGAGCGGCGCCACGTGCTGCCGCCATCCGGCGAGATAAAAATTCCATTCGCCGTGCAAGCATATAAAATTTTTTCCTGGAACGGATCGCCGCGCAAATCCATGATTTGGGTGATTTGCCAGTCAGTGACGAGTTGCCAATTGGTGGGATTGCTGAAGGGGCGCAACACGCCGTTATCGGCGCCGAGCAATAATTTCGGCTCACCAGTAGCCTTTGACATGGTGAACGTGCGCAACGTTAAATTAGGCCAGCTCGCATTTTTCCAAGCCGCGCTATCCGGCGACGAGTCATAAAGCCCACCGGGAAAAGTTAATTCACGCCCGATGTACTGCCGCAAGGTTTTGACGATATTGGATTGGCCAGGATCAAGCGAGCGCGTGCCGACGGCCAACGCCGTGCTGCTCAACGTGACGGGAGAAGGCCCAACAACCGCCGCATATAAACGCGCCGGCTTAGGTTGGTTTTGGGCACCGGCAAGAATAGGTAAAGCCAGCAGCAGCCCTAAGCTAAAATAGAAAAAATTTTTCATCTTCACTCCTGAAGTTTAACTCCGATCATCCTCGTTGCCTAAAAATTCAGACAAGATCGGAGCGCTATTTGTATATACGCTTACTCGTACTCTTACTCCGTTTCAATTGTTATTTAAAACGAGTAAGAGGAAGAGTAGGAGTACGAGAAAGAATATCATCAGCGGCCGTAGGGCAAGCTGGTTTCAACGTCTTGATAACTCACCAATTCATCAGTGGGTTCCGTATGAATCGTGACGGTTGTGTTCTGCAAGCGTTGGTGAATTTCATTTTCGATATGATCGCAAAGTGCGTGGGCATCGCGAACACTGGTTTCCCCGGGAACGAGCAAATGAAATTCAATGAAACGATGCGAGCCGGATTTCCGCGTGCGCAGATTATGGTAAACCCGGTTCTCGCCCAGATACCGGCGCAACACTTCATCGATAGCCGCAATCTCAGCGGAAGGCAGTCGAAAATCCATTAACCCATGGAACGAACGCCGCAGCAAGCCGATACCGGAAAAAATAATATTGCCACCGACGACAAAAGCAATCAGCGGGTCAATGAGCAACTGGCCGGTAAATTTGATGATCACCAATGCGGCGAGAACGCCGATGGTCGTCCACACGTCGGTCAGTAAATGCTTCGCATCTGCTTCGATCGTAATCGAATCATGCTCGCGCGCCGCGCGTAACAGCAGCCGGGCCACGAGAAAGTTGGTCGCCGAAGCAGCAACCCCGAGCAGCAACCCCGCGTCGAGATCGGCCAGCGGCGCCGGATGGAGTAAACGTTGCACCGCGGAATAAATAATTCCCGCAGCCGCGACTAAAATTAACGCGCCTTCGACGCCGCTTGAGAAGTATTCAATTTTTTCATGGCCGTACGGGTGCGTTTCATCCGCCGGCCGCTCGGCGATCATCAGCGCTATGAATGCCACTAACGCTGCGCGCCCTGAAGATTTCCTATAACCGGGCCCGCCAGGCCGCGATCACCACC
>CAYUVM010000308.1:0-5779 GCA_964447935.1 uncultured Cytophagia bacterium
TCGTGTTTCTCGACGAGATCGACAAAATCGCCGGCGAGAAGAGCAAGTCCGGGCCGGATGTGTCGCGTGAGGGCGTGCAGCGCGATCTTTTGCCGGTGGTGGAAGGCACCAACGTATTCACCAAGTACGGCATGGTGAAAACCGATCACGTGCTGTTTATCGCCAGCGGCGCGTTTCACGTTTCCAAGCCGTCGGATTTGATACCGGAATTGCAGGGGCGTTTCCCGATTCGCGTTGAGCTGCAAAGCCTCACGCCGGAAGATTTTGTGCGCATTCTCACCGAGCCGCAGAACGCGCTGATCAAACAATACACGGCGATGCTCGCAACCGAAAGCGTCGACATCAAATTCACCAAAGAAGCGATCGACGAAATTGCGCGTATTGCGTTTGAAGTGAACGAACGGACCGAGAACATCGGCGCGCGGCGCCTGCACACGGTGATGACGGCGCTGCTGGAAGACATTCTCTTCGATGTGCCTGATGCGCAAACCGGCAAAATCGATATCACGGCAGAACTGGTGGGCGAACGGTTGCACGGCATTGTCGAAGATGAAGATTTGAGCCGGTATATTTTGTAGTGTTCGTAGTCGCCCCTTCAGGAGCGAGTGTTTTAGTTGAAGCAACTTTTTTGATTCTAAGATCGACGCCTGAAGGCGTTGCTACAAACTACGAACTGCATTGCGGTGAGGAGTTGAAAATGAAAAAAGATTTTCTTGATATAGCAGATTTAACCTCGGACGAAGTCTGGGCGCTGTTTGAATTAGCCAAAGATTTAAAAGCCAAACAAAAACGCGGCGAGGCGCACGAATATTTGAAGGGTAAAACGCTTGGAATGATTTTCGCGAAGCCCTCAACGCGGACGCGGGTTTCATTCGAAGTCGGCATGTTTCAACTTGGCGGCCATGCGCTTTATATTCAGGAATCTAACTTTGGCAAGCGTGAAACGATTCCTGATGTCGCGCGGGTGTTGTCGCGTTATGTTGATGGCCTGATGGTGCGTTTGTTTGGCCACGAAGATATTGTTGAATTGGCTAAATATGCCAGCGTGCCCGTCATTAACGGCTTGACCGATCTGTCGCATCCTTGCCAGATTTTAGGCGACATGTTGACGATTCTCGAATATCGCAAGAATTTCAACAATCTCATCGTGACTTATATCGGCGATGGCAATAACGTCGCCAATTCATGGGTGACGATGGCAATGAAAATTCCGTTCACGTTTCGCATCGCCTGTCCGGCAGGTTATGAGCCGGACAAAAAAATGATCGAGCAGGCCAATCAATCCAAAGTTGGACGCGTCGAAATTTACCGCGAGCCGATGCAGGCGGCGGCCGGCGCACACGTGCTTTACACCGACGTGTGGGCGAGCATGGGGCAAGAAGCCGAAGCCGAAATGCGCCGTAAAGTTTTCAAAGGCTATTGCATCGACGGCCCGCTGATGCAGGCCGCCGCACCCGACGCGAAATTCATGCATTGCCTGCCGGCGCACCGCGGCGAAGAAACCACCGACGAAGTGATGGAGGACGTACAGTCCATCATCTTCGATCAAGCCGAAAACCGCCTGCACCTGCAAAAGGCGATCATGGTCAAACTGATGGGCAAGCGGTGATGGCCGCGAACGAGGCTTCGGCTTTGCGCATCGTTCCGTTCACGTTAAGTGATGCGGAGTTGTGGGATAATTTTACCTGGCAATCCAATAATGGCACGCTGTTTCATACGCGTGCCTTTTTAGCATATCACCCGACGCAGCGATTCAATGATGATTCGCTGCTTTTTTTTAAAGAAGGCAAGTTGCTCGCGCTGTTGCCGGCAGCAACCCGCACCGGAGAGGCGTCGCGAATTTTGCGCTCACATCCCGGCGCCTCGTTTGGAAGCTTCGTGACAAATGCTGATCTTGCTTTGCGAGATGCGGAGCGCCTCGTGATGCATTTTCTGACATACTGTCACGAGCGCGGCTATGCCGGCGCCGAACTAACCTTGCCGCCCCAAATTTATTTGGCGCGCCCGAGCAACTATCTCGATTTTATTTTATATCAGCACGGGTTTCGTTATCGCAAGCGGGAAGTCTCCAGCGTGGTGCCGCTGGATGTGCCGGCAGATCGCGTGCTGGAGTTATTCACGCCGGAATCGCGCCGCGCAGTGCGCCGGGCCCAAAAACTTGGCGTGGAAATCAAAGAAAGTGATGACTTTGCCACATTTTACGAACTCTTGCAAAAAAATTTACGCTTGCGTCACCATGTGCAGCCGGCGCATTCACTCGAGGAATTGTTGCAGCTTCGCCAAATGTTTCCGGAGCGCATTCGGCTCTTCGCCGCGTTTGCCGAAAACACGATGATTGCCGGTATAGTTATCTTTGTCTGCAACCCGCGCGTGGCCCTGGCTTTTTACATCAGCCATCGCGAAGCTTTTCAACGCTATCGCGGCGTGAACCTGCTTTTTTATGAAGTTTTCCAATGGTGCATCGGGCAAGGCCTGCGTTTTTTAGATTTCGGCATTTTTACCGTAAATATGCAACCTAACTGGGGCCTGGGCCGCTTTAAAGAAAGTTTTGGCGCACAAGGGGTTTTTCGCGACACGATGCTGTTGGAATTCTAAGAATTGAATGCTTATACTGTTTTATTTTTGATATGCAAATTTTCCGATTACTGATTTTGACGGTTTGGCTTCTGGCGACGGCGGCGGTCGCGCAAGTTTATCAAGGTCCCCTTTCGCCGTTGCAAAGCGCGATTAAAAAGTATGACCAATTTGTTGAGCAAAAACTAACCGAACTCCAGGCGCCCGGCGCCGCTATTGCGATTGTGCAAGGCGATTCCGTGCTTTACACCAAATGTTATGGCGTCCGCGAACTCGGCCGTCTCGAGCCGATCACGCCCCACACGACTTTTCGCGTTGCCTCGCTCTCCAAAGGTTTTGCCGCCGTGCTGACCGGCCTGTTGGTGCAAGATGGAATTTTAAATTGGGATGACAAAGTCATAAAACACCTGCCGAATTTGGCGCTTAAAAAAGAAACCCACACGCAAAACCTGACCCTTCGCCATATTTTAAGCCATACGACAGGCCTGCCGTCCCATACTTACGACAATCTGATCGAAGCCAACGTGCCGTTTCCAGCGATCGTTGATGAGCTTAAAGCGGTGCCCTGCGTATGGCCACTGGGGCAAAATTATAATTATCAAAATGTGCTTTATAGTTTGATCGGTGACGTGATCAAAGCGGCGACCGGCAGCGGGTATACGCAGTTGCTGCAATCGCGTTTGTTGACGCCGTTGGACATGACGGATGCCTCCGTAACGCGCGAGGCTTTTCTCCACAACGCCAATCATGCCTCGCCGCATATTCGCCGCCGCGGCAAATGGATGCTGACCAATGTGACAGAAAGTTACTACGCCATTGCCCCCGCCGCCGGCATTAACGCCAGCATTACCGATATGACTAAATGGCTGCGCGCTATGCTCGGTGAGATGCCGGAAATTGTGCCGCCCCGTGTTGTGCAAGATGTGAGCGCGCCGGTGATTAAAACCCGCCGGGAGTTGCGCCGTTATCATTGGAGTGGCCGGGCCCGGCATGCCTATTACGGCCTGGGCTGGCGAATTTTTGATTATGCCGGACACAAATTGGTTTTTCATAGCGGCGGTGTGCGCGGTTTTGTTGCACAAATCGCTTTTCTGCCGGAGCCCAATCTGGGCATCGTCGTGCTGCTGAATGCGAATATCGAAAATATTTTTGTATCGACTTTTCTGGATATTTATTTTTCACCGGAAAAATACCTCTCGAACCTGTAGCGCGAGCGCGATTCTGCCGGCATTCCTCGGTGACAGGTAATGCTGGGCGCTTTTGAACTGCTCGCGCAGGTTTGCAGCGCCCGGCCCGTTATCTGGTTACGGAGGCATTACTGTTCGACGGAATTTCTGCTTGCTTTTAAAGCGCAAAGAGTGTAACTTTCTGAAGTTTTTTGCAAAGCGCCTGCGAAGAAAGGAGCAGAATTTCGGGGCAATTGGTTTTGTCAAAAAGTGCGCCGTTGTTGTTTTTAATTTTATTATGCTCTCCATCCGCCGTATCCTTCATCTCGCGCCGTTCAACACCTCCGGCGTTCCGATCACCCTCGTTCGTGCTGAAAAGGAATTGGGCTTTGACAGCCGGTTGATTACACTGGGCCGCGACCCGCGCGGTTATGAAGAAGATCTCTGTCTGGATTTGCCGTTTTTGGATTTCGCCGGCACGCGCTGGGCCAAAAGAATTTTTTCCGACCCAGCACGCTTGCAAGTGACCAACCGTCATAAAATTCCCACAAAAATTCCGCCAACTTGGGTGCCGCATTCCGCGGCGGAAAAATGGCTGGTTAAGTTTCGCGAAAGCAGTTGGCAAAAAAAAATTTCGTGGGCGATGGCGAAAGTTGATTTTTGGAATTTTGATCTTTATCAGCTTGACGGCGGTTTGGAGTTTTATCGTGATGGCCGCCTCGTGCGCGAGCTTAATAAACGCGGTAAAGCGATTATTTGTTTATACACCGGCTCCGATTTGCGCACGCGCGGCGTCATTCCGGAGATAGATCGCTTGGCGAATTTGAATGTCACTCTCGAATTTGACCATCTTGCTTTGCATCCGCGCTTGCAGCATGTTTTCTTTCCCTTGGATTTACAGCGTTTCAGCCTCTCGCTTCCTCGGCAGGAGTCGCGCCTCGTGATCGGGCACGCGCCCACTAACCGCATCGCAAAAGGGAGCGACACGATCATTGCCGTCGTGCAAAATTTAGCGAAAGATTTTCCTATCGACTTTGTACTCATCGAAGGCTTGCCTTACCGCGAAGCTTTGCGCCGTAAATCCGGCTGTGATATATTCATTGATCAACTCGGCGATTTAGGTTACGGCATTAACGCCATTGAAGCGCTGGCGATGGGAATTTGCACCTGCACCAGCCTGGAAGCCGGATTTGCCAAAAAATACCCGGAGCATCCGTTTGTCGAAGTCAACGCCGCGAACTTGCGCGAACAGTTGCTCCGCTTGTTGCACTTGCCATTGGAGCGTCAACGGTTGCGCTACTACGGCCGCGCATGGGTCGAAAAAATGCATGAGGCCCGGCAAGTGGTTCAGCGAATTCATGAATTGCTATGCGCCGGGCGCATGGCATAGCGGAAAAATTTCTTGATCTATTAGCCGGTTTGTATGTATCGAAAGCAGCTGAATAACGGCACATTGCGCTCGACTCCAGGCGTTATGCGCCATGCCCTTTGCTCACGCCATGCGCATACTCTTTATCAATAGCATTCAAATGTTTGGCGGCGGCGAAATCTGGATGCTGCGCACGTTGCGGGCTTTGCAGGATCGCGGCCATCAAGTTTGGCTCTGTTGCCGCCCGGGTGCGGAAGTCGGCAAGCGCGCCTTGGAAGCGGGTATTGCGGTCGAATATTTAAAATTCGGCGGTGATTTTGATCCGCGCACGATTTTTAAACTGGCGCGTTTCATGAAGCGTGCGCATATCGAGATTGTTCTCACCAACATGGATAAAGAATTGCGGCTCGGCGGCATGGCCGCGAAGCTGGCTGGTGTTCCCGTGGTGATTCCACGCCGTGGTATTGACTATCCGCTCAAGAACCGCCGGCGTTACCGCTGGGCTTATAATGTGCTCGCGGCGCGGATTATGGCCAATTCGCAGGCCACCAAACGCGCCCTGTTGCGCAATGCGCCGTGGCTGGACGCGGACCGCATTGAAGTCATTTACAACGGCATTGAGGCCGAACCGTTTATGCAACCAAGCCCGCGTGATTTTCGGACGGAATGG
>CAYUVM010000309.1:0-5764 GCA_964447935.1 uncultured Cytophagia bacterium
GAATATAGAAGTCATTTTCGGTCTCGGCATGCAGCAGCAATGTTGTGTTGTTCGGACCCAGCGCCATCAAACGGCCGCTCTCTTCCACAACTTTGATTTCAACCTGGGGATTAAGCTGGTAGGTGCCAATGTATTGTGCCAGGATGTCTCGAGAAAGTTTTAAAGACGGGCGCGCGAATACGGCTTGTAGGCCTCTGGTATATCCCTCGGCTTTCGTTCCGGAATGGCCGGTGTTTTCCAATATCCTGGTTTGCAGCGACAGGCCCTTATACTTTCGCGCTTTCAAATGATCCACGAATTTTTGAAAACCAGAGACTTCTTCAAGCTCTCCCACCGTCATGAAAAGCTTGATCGGGAGTCGAGATTTTTTTTCTGCATAATTTTTTTCGTAAGTATAAATGACTTCATTATCCCATCCCACCGCTGGGCTGGTTAGGACGTAACGGTGAAATAATTCCGTTTCATTGAAAAGGGCGTACAAAGTAAAAAGGCCGCCGAAGGAACTGCCCATCAGCGTACGGTCGTCCGTAACGCGATATTGGGACTCAATGAATGGAATGAGTTCCTTTTTGATAAAGGCGAGAAACTTTGGTGCCCCGCCGGACTGTGGCAATGTCGTCACGCTGGTCAGCGTCAAATCTCTCGCTCGCAGCGAATCATGATTGGGACTCTTGCCTCCCCAGGATATCCCGACAATGACGAGACCCGGCAAAAAACCGTCGTAGAATTGCGAGCCAAAAATTGCCGTGACCAAAGGGAAATCCCATTGCGCATCGAGAAGATAAAGCACCGGATACTTTTGCTCTTTGCTGCCGTAATTTCTTGGCAAATGGATATACAAATCGTATTCCTGCCCGACAATTGTGGAAGTCATTTTCTGTAGTTGCGTATTCGGAATTTCCACTTGCGGCGGTGGCGAGGCAACGTTCATACTGTTATTTCTCTGGGCATAAAGAGTTTTCCAATGAAAACACAAGAGGAAAAAGAGAATAGTTGTTTTACCAATTATACCGACACGGCGGCAGGTTATCCGAGATTTTATTTTCATGAGCAGAAATTTTATAAGTGCAAGTGACGATTTAAATTCTACCAATACTGATGTACATGCGGACGTGCATATTGATTGTAAATCTCGTGAATTTCTGCCAGCGTTGCCTCTGCTAGCGGCGGCAAATTTATCGCCGCGACATTCTCTCGGACTTGAGCCGGATACTTGGCTCCGGGAATGGCACATGTCACCGCTGAGAACATTAAAATCCAACGCAACGCCATTTGTGCCATCGTCAAATTTGGAGACGCCAGCGGGCGCAAGGCTTCGACCGCACGCAGGCTCACTTCGAAGTCCAGCCCAGAAAAAGTTTCGCCGCGATCAAACGCTTCCCCGTTCCGGTTGAAAGCGCGATGATCATCCGCTGCAAACGTACTGGCCCGCGAGAATTTCCCACTCAGCAAGCCAGAGGCGAGCGGCACTCTTGCCAGAACCCCAATGCGGCGGCGTTGGGCCTCGTGGAAAAAAAGTTCAGCCGGACGCTGCCGGAACATGTTGAAGATGATTTGGACTGACTGTACATTCGGATATTCGATGGCCTTCAGGGCCTCTTCGACTTTCTCCACACTCACGCCATAATAGCGAAGCTTGCCGGCGGTTACCAAATCATCGAGCACGCTGAACACTTCAGGCATGTAATAAACTTCGGTAGGAGGGCAGTGCAACTGCAAAAGATCAATCGCCTCCGTCTCCAAATTTTTAAGGCTGCGCTCGACAAATGCTGTGAGATTTTCACGAGTGTAACCACCGGCAACATGTGGGTTGAGCCGGCGCCCCGCTTTAGTGGCAATAGAAAACGTTTCCGCTCGTTCGCGACGAAGCCGCGCCAGCAGACGTTCGCTGCGCCCATCGCCATACACGTCTGCAGTGTCGAAGAAGTTCACGCCCAGATCGAGTGCATGATGCAGGGCTGCCATCGACTCTTCATCATCCACTTTACCCCAAGTGCCGCCAATAGCCCATGCACCGAAGCTAATTGCCGACACCTGCCATCCGGTTCTGCCGAGTTCACGATATTCCATAGCAGTTTTTAGCTATTGTTTTGTAATCGGATTGAGTGGATAAAGCGGGTTTAAAAACTCCATTTGTCAGAATAATCATGTTAACCCGTTTAATTCACATTCCGCAATAAAAAAATTCTCTTCGGATTATCACTTCTGCAGTTTTAAAACCTCGAGGCCGGCAAGCAACACCGCGCCGATACCGTGCACATCATTGAGCGGCGCCAGCCGGCGGTAGTATGGTTTCGCCCAACGAGGTGACGGGAAATTTGAGGGGAAATCCGCCGGCTTCCAGCACGCCTTTTTTTACGATCTCGGCGAAATCGCGGAGATGGCCGTTGCACGGCGTCAGCTCGGACCACGTGTTGCAGATGCCGATGACCGGGCGGCCGCGGAAATGATCGTCCGGGTAACCTTGATTGCGCAGCCAGGAACGATGGACGAAGCCCATCTTGTCATTGCCGCCGAACCATTCTTGGCTGCGGAGTTTTGTCTTATCCATGTCAATTCTTTTGAGTGCGTGCTTGAACGTGTTCCGCTATCTCCACGAGCGGCGCGATCCAAATATCTTTCTCATTCTGCTTGAGAAACAGCAAAAGCTCGCGATGCGCGTCGAGCGAGACGTTCATGGCATGCTCACCGCCCACGCCGTGAAACAGGAACACGATCAACGCGCGACGTTGGAGAGCTTGTTTCACCAAAGCGATCAACTCGGCGCCGGATTGATCGACAATAACATACGAGTCAACATTGAACCAATCGACTTCATGAGGCTGCGGCATGGCGCCTCGCACGCCGCGCGCGGCCGCAAACTCGGTTTTGATTTTGTCCACATACGTTTCGTCGCCAATTTTCATGTCGCCGCATGGATAGGCAAACGTGCGTTTCGTTTTGCCGTCGAGCGCTTCGAGCAAAGTGTTCGCCATTTTGATTTCATCGAGCAGGCGCGACATGGTGTATTTGCTCAAATCATAATCCGGCGGCACCCACTCTCTGCCTGGCATTTGTCCGGCACAGGGATGAAACAAAGTGTGATTGCCCAACTCATGACCTTTCGCCGCCGCGGCTTTCCAATCCGCCACACGCGCGCGAAATGCGGGAAAAAATCCCGACAGATAAAACGTGCCTTTCAAACCCAATGAGTCGAGCAGCGGAATAGTGTTGTCCAAATGCACATTGAGCGCGTCATCGTACGTGAGCGAGACCGCGCATGGCTTGCCGTGCCACGTGGCTTTATCTTGCGCACTCATTTTTTCTCCGACGCCAAACAAGAGCAGCAATGATATCAAGATTAAAGTTTTGAATTTCGCCATACTCTGCCTTCGTGAGGTTATTGCGACCCGTGCTTCACTTCAAAATTCCATGCTTGCGCAGAAAGTCGCGAATTGTGGCAAAGCTGCTCACAAACTCTTGTCGGTTAAAGCCGCCATGTTTGCCGCCGCGAATCGTCACGAGTTGATTGGGCGCGCGCGCTTTATGAAGCGCGGCGTGCAAGCGGATCGCATGCTCATAAGGCGCGACAATGTCGTCACTGCCGTGAATCGTAATAATGGGCGGCAGATCGGCGCGCACGTAGTTGATGGGAGAAACCTGTCGCGCCAGTTCCTGGCGATTGCTCATGCTACCGAACCATTCCATTGCATAATGCTTGGCATTCGGGCCGTCTGCGAGATCCGCAACGTCGGTGATGCCGAACCAGTTGATAATCGCGGCGACTTTTAATTCCGGCTCCCGGCCATTGGTCCAGCGCGTGCTGTCATTGGTCGCGCATTGGCGATCAAAAATATTCTGTGCAGGCAACATGCCGGTGATCAATGCCAGATGCCCGCCGGCGGATGTGCCGGTCAAAACAAATTTCGAAACGTCCAAATTATATTGCTTCGCGTTGTAAGTTGCCCAGCGCAACGCACAGCGACAATCTTCCACGGCCGCAGGCGCGAGCGCATTGCGCGCGATGCGATACTCCACATTGATCACGGCCCAGCCCATTGAGAGATAAGGCAACAACCACAGCACATTGCGTTCTTTCTGCCCTGCGACCCATCCGCCGCCGTGAAAAAGAATGAGCGTCGGCTTGGGCGTGCTGCGATCTTTGGGCAAATAAAGATCGAGTTTCAAATCGACATTGTTCGCGGTGGCGTAAATAATATTGGGTTGTATATCATAATCATTAAAAACGTAATCCGGCCAATTGTCGTTACTCGTTGTTTGTGATTGTGCAAAGCTCAAATCAAATACAGCGACGAGCACGACGAACAGCACAAAGGTAGAAAATTTTCGAGCCATGCTTTCTCCATCAGTCAAACGATTGGCAGAATAATTTGACGGCAGAATCATTCTGACGACCAATCATCCTGCCATGAGCTTTCAGAATTTTATTTGGTTGCAAAGATGTAGTCATCCAAAAACGCGTTGCGAAACTTTCCTTGCGGATCAAACTCGTGGAGCAAATTTTGAAAGTCTGACATTCTTTTGTATAGCGCGTGTAAGTGCGCACGCGATAGCGTAAACAACTTGCCCCAGTGTGGGCGCGCTTCGAACGGTGCGAGTCGCGCCTCAAGCTGCGGCAACAGTTTTTGCACTTCCGGCCAATTTTTCTTCCACGTGAAATGCAGCGCGACGCAGGCTTGTTGATAACACGGACTCAGCCACAATTGATCCGCGGCGATCGTGCGCACCTCACAAATCTGCAAAAGCGACGCGAGGTGTTCGCGCAACTGCGCGACGGCATGAATCGCAGCCAACGCATGCGGTCGCGGCACGAAATACTCGCTCTGCAATTCTTCGCCGCTGCTCGGTGTGAAGTCCATGCGAAAATGCGGCAGCCGTTCATACCAAGGGCCGACCACGCCCATTTGCTTCGTGCAATTGATTGCGGAAATGTCGGCGATGGGATGTCGATCTTCGCGCGCGAGCGTTGCGCCAAACAGTTTCGGCTCCGGCGTAAACGTGGCGTGATCGTCAACGCGTTGCTTCAACCAAATTTGATTGATGCGCGCGTCTTGCCAATTCGTGAAAAGACTCACGCTATACGCGCTCGCTTGAATGGCATCGAAGTGTTTTTCCAATTGCGCGAGCGGCAAATTCTCATAAACGTACTGGCGCATATCAAATGCCGGCAAAAGATCGAGCGTGAGTTTTGTCACCACACCGAATCCGCCCAACCCAACCACTGCGCCGTGAAATTTATCGCCATTGTGCTCGCGCGTTAGATTTATAACTTCGCCGTTGGCAGTGACGATTTCCAATGCCGATACGGCCGTCGCCAAATTCCCATGCTTCTCGCCCGAGCCATGCGTTGCCGTGGTGCACGCGCCTGTGCGGCAACGAAGCGAGATTGTGCAGCGCAAAGCCTTCGGAGTGAAGATAGCGGCTAAGCTGCCCATAACGCATCCCCGCTTCGACCGTCACCGTGCAGCGCGCATGATCCAATGCCACCACGCGGTCGAAATGATCGAGCGAGATGATATCCTCAGCCGTATCCGCGATGTTGTTGAAAGAATGACGCGTACCGAGCGCTTTCACTTTGCGGCTGCGGACGACCAACTCTTGAACTTGCTCCAGTGATTTTGGATAATGCCAGCGCGCCGCGGCATAGGTGAAATTGCGCGCCCAGTTTTGTTGAGGTTCACTCATGGTCGTGTCTTTCCAACGCGATGATATACTGATTAAGGGTGATTTTTTGATAGCTCTTTGACATTGGTTTTATTTTATT
>CAYUVM010000310.1:0-5753 GCA_964447935.1 uncultured Cytophagia bacterium
GCGATTTTCGCATTGGTCTGTGACATGCTTTGCTCCTTTCAAAATCCGAATTGACAAACGTATGGACTTTCACAACATCTTCCCGCCCCCCCGTCAGTTGGAAGATTTCTGACGGCGGGGCTTGCTGATTCCACACCCCGAATAAGCTGGGAAGATCGCCTTGCAACCATTGCTGAGTTGAAGGCGTACCCCGCTGGGCTGCGCCCGTTGGGTTCCATGGCACCGGAGTTTTTTCTTTAGGCAAAGGCGCGAAGCACCGCGCTCTCTAATTTCTCTTGCACGACGTGAGTGTAGATTTCCGTTGTTGTGATGCTGGAATGTCCGAGAAACTCCTGCACTTCGCGAATGTTGGCGCCGGTTTCTAACATCGCAGTGGCGGCAGTGTGGCGCAGAATATGAACGGCTCCGGGTTTATCCACGCCCGCCTTGTCCATCGCCCGAGCAAAGTAATCGGACAGCGTGTCCCGCACAAAACCAATGACGTGGGCTTCAGGATCGAATTGCTCACCCAATTCATTTTTCCGGGCCAGGAGAAGCTCACGCAACCTGGGATGCACCGGCACCAGCTTCTCTTTCTTCTTGGCATACACCCGAATGGTGTTGCGGGTCCAGTCAATGTGTTTCCACTTCAAACCCCGCTCATCGCCGATCTTCTTGCGCGTAATCTCACTGCGGCGCGTCCCGGTGTAGCGGATAATCCAAAAGGCCAGCTTGGCTTCGCCGTCGAGTTGGTTGGCAATCGCATTGATCTCAGTAGCACTCAGCACGCTGGGCAAACGGTGGCGGTCGACTTTCATCTTCTCGATCTTCGGCAGCCATTCCCGCGGAATCATGCCTTTCTTGACCGCCGCCTGAAACACCGTGCGGATATTCTCAAAGTCTTTATTCACGCCCCGTTTGATCTTGTCTTCGTCAATCGGCCAACCCCGGCTCGCGTAATACTTTTTGACTTTCTCAAAGCGCTCGTTTTTGAATTGATCGAAATGGATAGGCTTCAAGTCGGTCACTAAGAAGTCCCGGCCCAATGCTTCTATGAACAATTTCATTGCATAGCGATTGCGGCTGATGGTTTCGGGAGCCACATCGTGCTCTTTAGCGGCGAGCACTTTGTCGGTTAGTTCTTCCAGTGTGATGAATTTATCCAGCTCTTTATTCTCGCCGAACTTTTTGAAACCGGATTTGTGCAGGGCGACGTCCGCCTGCAAGTGACTGAATTCCGCCTTGACCACGGCCAAGGGCGTGTGCTTGGGGAAATACTTGGTGCGCTTATGACCGTTCAGGTAAAACTGGGCTTGATAGCCCGAACCAACTTTGCGTAAGTGTGCCATGATAGACCTGCCTTTTCTGGAAAGTGTCATTGATGTTCATAGCCCAGCGGGTGAATTATCAAACACGACAATGAAATGGGGAGACTTGAAAAGGAAGGGTCGGGAAGAAAGGGCTTGCAATTCAGGCGGCAAGATATTATCTTGAAGCTACGAAAGGGTTCCCGACCGGATTCCTTTTAAGTCTGCTCGGTGAGTGCTACCAACACTTATCGAGCATTTTTATTTTAAAGAGAACAGAAACAGACTCAAGACCGAAGTTTACACATTATAAGACTGACATATTATTGTATTAAAAGTATAGCCGATACCGGCGAAAAAAGCAAATTTTTAGCTCCCGAAAAAATTAGTTCCTGTGCCAATGGTTAGAGCTTTAATGATTAGAGGCTCAATCAATAGGATTCAGGTCATTTTGCGCCAATGCAAAATCGGCTTTATTTTTTGCTTGTTTAATCCTCGGTCATTTGTTATTTTCTACAACATCGCGGGGTTATTTAGCGTAGGCATCTACTGTCTCGGCAATACCCATAGCTTTTGTGTCTTCACAGTGACTATAGCTTTATCATATCAGAATATGGTTAGGTTAAGGGAAAAAACTAAATGAACCAACCCATCAAAATTTTATTTCTCGCAGCTAGCCCCGCCGATATGGCTCGCCTCCGGTTGGATGAAGAAATCCGCGGTATTGAGCAGGCACTCCGGCAGACGGAATATCGCGACCGGTTCGAGCTCAAACAGGCATGGGCCGTTCGTGTTACCGATCTGCAAGCGCATTTGCTACGTCATCAACCCGACATCGTTCATTTCAGCGGGCACGGCAGCGAAGCGAGTGAGATCATTTTGGAAGATGACGACGGCAATAGCCAGGAACTCCCGGCGCGGGCGTTGAGCAAATTGTTTGAGTTATTCAAAGATAACATCCGTTGTGTCGTGCTCAATGCGTGTTATTCCAAGCGGCAAGCGCAGGCGATTGCGGAACACATTGATAGCGTCATCGGCATGTCCAAAGCCATCGGCGACGAAGCCGCCATTAACTTTGCGATTGCATTTTATCAAGCCTTGGGTTATGGCCGCAATCTCCAAACGGCGTTTGAGTTGGGTTGCAATCAAATCAATCTGCAAAATTTGAATGAGGAAAATACACCAAAGTTGATTACGAAGAGAAAGGATCCGCAAGAAATGATGTTCGTAAAAAATGATGAAAGAGAAAAATGATGAAAGAGAAAAATCTGAAATTGCGGCCTCTGGTTCTCTCGTTGGCAAGGTTGAGGCTGAAAAAGTCGTGGTGGCAAACACGATTGATACACTGAACATGTAGAATAAGACTTTCGTGGAAACATTGCCATGACTGCGAAGATGATAAAACCACCAAGACACAAAGGCACCAAGAAAACTTTATTCCCTTCGTGTCTTTGTGCCTTCGTGGTGGAGATTGTTTGCCGTTTCATTACGTTATGAATGACAAATCACCAAAACCACTCGTCGATCAACTTACAGCGGAAAAGGCCGTCATTGCTGAGCACGTTGAGAACGTGGACATCACCAGCCCTGACGAGTTGAGTGTGCAAACGGCTATCATTGCCGGACGCATTGAGAACCTCAATATCACCAACCTCATTCGTGGCATTGATGAGCTTCAACTTGCAACCCGCTACGACAGCCGCGTACAAAATTTTCTCGAATACTACCTCGGCGCCAAAGATCACCCGGCGCCTTTCGGTGGACGAGCCTCTGATCTAACCGCGCTCGATGCTTGGCTGGATGATCCGGCGGCGCCGCCTTATGCGTCTCTGATTGCGCCGGCGGGTCGGGGCAAGTCTGCTTTGTTGGCGCACTGGGTCACACGCTTGGCTTCGCGGCCTACAAATGGGAACGATGCCGTGCATGTGGTGTATTTCCCCATCAGCATTCGCTTCAACACCAATCTCGAAACCGTGGTCTTCGCCTCGCTTGCGGCACGCATGGCGCATATCTATGGCGAGAAAGTGACGCAGGCTGTGGATGCGCAGCAGTATCGCGGTGTGTTCAGCGATTATCTCCGGCGCACCCCGCCCAATGGTGGTCGCGTGCTGGTAGTGATGGATGGCCTCGACGAGGCCGCTGGCTGGGAAGCGGGCGCAGATTTGTTTCCAAATGTTCCGCCCGGCCATTTGCGCGTGATCGTTGCGGCCCGACCGCTGGCGTTGGACAAAGACGAAACCGCTTGGCTCAATCGTTTGGGATGGGAAATGCCCAATCGCGCCCAACGCATATCTTTGGCGGGGCTTGACCGCGATGGTGTGCGTGACGTCCTCAGCCAGATGGGAAATCCGTTGGACGCGCTGGCGACGAAAATCGATCTCATCAGCCGGCTGTATGAGCTGAGCGCCGGCGACCCGCTGCTGGTGCGGTTGTACGTTGAAGCCCTGCTCCCGCAAGGCGCTCAAGCCGCGACCTTAACGCCGGAGGATTTGACCAAACTGCAACCCAGCTTGGAAGCCTATTTCAAACGCTGGTTTGAAGAACAGCAAAAACTCTGGGGCGGCGCCAAACCCCTGCACGACAAAACCGTGCGCGGCCTCCTGAACCTCTGCGCTGCCGCGTTAGGCCCGCTCAAAAAGGATGACGTGCTGGCGTTGGCCCCGGACATTTTTGAAGACAGCGGCTTACTCGAAGAAGCAGCGGCCGCGGTGAACCGTTTTATCATCGGTGACGGCCTCGCCAGCGGCTATGTCTTCAGCCATCCGCGTTTGGCGGAATATTTTGCGGCCAAGCTCACCGACCGCGAGCGGCAAGCGTGGCAAGCCCGGTTCCTGCAATATGGCCGCGATACCCTCACCGCCCTCGAAAACAAAACCCTTCTTCCCAAAAACACTCCGGCTTACGTGGTGCAATATTATGGCGCCCATCTCGCGCAAGCCAAGGCGCCGGCAACTGATTTTTACGCCTTGATCTGTGAAAGCTGGCTGCGCGCATGGGAATGGCTGGAAGGCACCCCAGCCGGCTTTCTCAATGATGTTGATCGTGCTTGGCAGAAAGCCGAGGCCGAGGGCCCAGCCGCATTGGGCCAACAAATCCGCGCTACGTTGTGCTTTGCCAGCGTCATTTCTTTGAGCGCAAATATCCCAAAAGACTTGCTGGTGGCCTGCGTAAAAGCGGGAGTGATCAGCCCGGCTTTGGGGTTGGTGATGTCCCGACAAAAGCCAGACCCAAAGGATCGCGCAGAATGCCTTGCGGCAATCGCTGAATTCTGTTCAACAGAATATCATGCTATTATGAACGAAGTATTGGCGGCGGCCCGCGACATTTCTGATGAAGAATCTCGCGCCAGTTTTTTGATGGAAATCGCGTCGCGGTTGCCGGAGTGTTATCAGACTGTCGTGTTGGGGGAAGCGTTGGCGGCGGCCCGCACCATTCCTGATGAAGGGTCTCGCGCCAGAGCTTTGATGAAAATCGCGCTGCGGTTGCGGGAGCCTGATCAGACTGTCGTGGTTGGGGAAGCGTTGGCGGCGGCCCGCGCCACTTCTGATAAATTATCTCGCGCTGAAGTTTTGGTGGAAATCGTGCCGCGGTTGCCGGAGCGTGATCAGACTGTCGTGTTTGGGGAAGCGTTGGCAGCAGCCCGCGCTATTTCTGATGAATGGTCTCGCGTCGGAGTTTTGATGGAAATCGTGCCACAGTTGCCGCAGCATGATCAGATTGTCGTGTTTAGGGAAGCGTTGGCGGCGGCCCGCGCTATTTCTGATGAATGGTCTCGCGTCGGAGTTTTGATGGAAATCGCGCCACAGTTGCCGCAGCATGATCAGATTGTCGTGTTTAGGGAAGCGTTGGCGGCGGCCCGTATCAAAGATACTCAATTATCTCGCGCCGAAGGTTTGATGGAAATCGCGTCGCGGTTGCCGGAGCGTTATCAAACTGTCGCGTTTGGGGAAGCGTTGGCGGCGGCCCGCGACATTTCTGATGAATTTTATCGCGCCAAAATTTTGATGGAAATCGCGTCGCGGTTGCCGGAGCGTGATCAGACTGTCGTGTTGGGGGAAGCGTTGGCAGCGGCCCGCGCTATTTCTGATAAATGGTCTCGCGCCGAAGCTTTGAAGGAAATCGCGTCGCGGTTGCTGGAGCGTGATCAGACTGTCGTGTATGGGGAAGCGTTGGCGGCGGCCCGTACCATTTCTAAGGAAGGGTCTCGCGCCGAAATTTTGATGGAAATCGCGCCGCGGTTGCCGGAGCGTGATCAGGCTGTCGTGTTTGGGGAAGCGTTAGCGGCGACCCGCGTCATTTCTGATGAACTTTCTCGCGTCGGAGTTTTGGTGGAAATCGCGCCGCGGTTGCCGGAGCGTGATCAGGCTGTCGTGTTTGGGGAAGCGTTGGCGGCGACCCGCACCATTTCTAATGAACTCAACTTTCTGACTTCGTGGTTTCAGGCTGTAAAAACAGGGTTGCGGCGGC
>CAYUVM010000311.1:0-5752 GCA_964447935.1 uncultured Cytophagia bacterium
GGAACTATACAATTAAACCACGAAAGTGAAAACTTTATTTTTTTACAGCCCCTAATGCCAACCAACGATTTTTTGTAACTATTCAGGCATAAAAAGAGGTTGTCATTCCGTAGGAATCTTTTTTCATCTCGAGTACAGTGCTAGGCTGGAAAAGGATTCTTCCAGAATGACATGTGCGAAGATAGCTGAGTAGCAACTTCCTTTATTACATCTTCTCTTTTTACACCCTACGGCCAATAACGCGGATCCTGGCTCCACGCCTGCTCCAGCGGTTTCAGGCGATCTTTGTAGCTTTTGATGTTAAAATTAAAACGAAACGCGACGCTCAAAAAATTCGCCACGCCATCGTATTCCGGCTCGATCTGGGTTGCCGCAAGAATGCGGTCGATCATCCCGTCGACGCGCTGGTGGAGAATCGCGAAGAGGTAATTTTGGATCGAAGCTTCATCCAGTTGCAGTTTCAAGCGATCCGCAATATCGACCAGCGTGGAAATTTCTTTGCAGATTTTGCCGTTGCCGTCGTTGAACAAATGTTGCAAGCGGGTCTCGATCATCTCCTGAAAAAGCTGCGTGGCCCACTGGCTCTCAAGCTGCAAGCCGAGCCGTTGCGCGGTGCGGGCGACTTCCAAACACTGTTTATAGGCTTCCGGATCGGTGACTCCAACTTTCGTTGAAGTCGTACCCAATGAAAGGTCGGGGCGCAGTTTCTCCACTTCTTCGCGCAGTTGCTGGCTGAGCGTGTAGCGCGCCGGCACGGAAAGCTCGACCGGCAGCGCTGCGCCGAGGCCGCGCAACGCCTGCATCAAGCTGCGATGCTGTTCATACAGTTGGGAATAAAACGCGCCGACTTCGGAAAGCCGGTCGCCGAGCAAAATATTGATCACCTGCTGCCGCTCTTCGGCCAGCATGTCGCGCATATCGAAGGTCTCGCCGCCCCAGCGTTTGATAATTTCATCGAGAATCTCCGTTTCGAGATGGAGAAAATCGGCGAGCAGCGCTTCCCGGGTTTCGGCGTAATTCCACGAGCCGTCGTCGCGGCGCACAAAAGATTTCACGCCTTCACCGCCGCCGCTGTTCACCAGCGCGAACACATACGCGCGTTTTTCCGTGGTGATGCCGGACGTGATTTCGGCGCGGCCGATCATCAGCGTGGTGTCTTCGAGCTTTTTCTCCACCAGATCGGTACGGTGGAGGGTGTAATGATAAAGTTTCTCCTGCGCCGGCGCGCCCGCAAACAGCGTGCGGATGGCATGGGTATTCACCAACCGCAGAAACGATACCACCGCCGGCTTCACCAATTTTTTGTAAACCCCTTCGCCGGTTTTGTAATCTGCATGGTTGCTGCGCGCTTTTTTTAAATCGGCGAGAAACTTCGGCTCCGGCGAATAGCCGCCGCTGACGTATTCCGCCAAATGCACCGCCCGCGCCGCGTATTGAATCACCTGCACGGTCTCCAGACCGGAAATTTCCGTGAAGAACCACGCACAACTCGTGTACATCAATTGCGTTTGCCGCTGCATCTCCATCAAGTGGATCACCTGCAGCCGTTCCTGATCTGACAACGGCCGCTTTTGATGCTGGTCGAGAAATGCCGCGAAACTCGCGGGCGTGCGGCGCAAAATCACTTCGATATAATCGTTGCGCGCCGCCCAAACGTCTTTGAGCAACGGTTCGCCCTTTTCTTGCGTCATCGCCGCCAGCTCGTCGCGCAAATTATCCAGCGCCTGCCGCAACGGGCCGCGCCATTCTTGATCCCACTCCGGCGGGCCATCGCCGCGGCAACCGCAGTTGCGGTGCCAGCGCCCGAGGCCGTGCGCGCAACTCCACGCCGTGCCTTCGCCGCCGGGACCTTCTTTAATTTCCACTTCCCACGCCGGCGGATTTTCCGCGAGAAACTCGGCGTAGTTGGTGACGCGGATATTCCGCTCACGCGCTTCGACGTGCAACATGTAGGCAAGCCCCATTTCACTGTGGCGCTCATGATGGCCGTAGGTTTCGCCGTCGGTCGCAATCGAAACCAGTTCCGGCCGGCCGTCGCCATTGTGGCCGATATAATGATCGAGGCGTTGCGCGAAATTTTTGGCATCGCGCAGCAAATGCTCGAACCCGACACTGCGCGCAATGCCGCCGTCGTAGAAAAAAATATCAATATAGCGGTCGAGCTGCGGCTGGCCCTCGGCGTCTTTATCAAACCAGCGATACGCCTGGCGCGTGTTAATCTCGCCGTTTTCCATGCCGTTCCATTCGCCGGTTTGCAACGTACTTACGGTGTTCGCCTTGTTATCATTTTTTACTTCGGCAATTTTAAACCGGCGGATGCGCTTGGCCTGATGCGGCGATAGAATAATAAACTTCAGGCCGTGATCGATGAGCACGCGCAGGGTCGCGTCATTCACCGCGGTTTCGGGCAGCCACATCGCTTCCGGCTCGCGATTGAACCGATAACGAAAATCTGCCATCCCCCAGCGTACCTGAGTGATTTTATCGCGCGCATTGCACAGCGGCAGAATGGGGTGATTATACGCCTGCGCGATGGCGTTGCCATGGCCGCCGCAACGCGCCCGGCTGGCTTGATCCGCTTCGATAATCCGGCGATAGGTGAGCGGGTGATGAACTTCGAGCCAACTCAACAACGTCGGCCCAAAATTAAAACTCATATACTCATAATTATTGACAATATTGACAATGCGATTGGTCTGATCCAAAATCCGCGCAAACGCATTGGTGCGATAGCATTCGGCATTGATGCGCTCGTTCCAATCATGATACGGCCCGGCGCTCTCCTGGCGCTGAATCGACTCCGTCCAGGCATTCTCGCGCGGCGGCTGATAAAAGTGGCCGTGAATCACCAAACATTTTTCCATGCACCCGTCCTTCAAGATAAATTCCGCTTATGACACAAAACGCATAGGCCCGAGGCGCTATGCGCTTAATATACTCTCATACCAAGTGCGGAAACTCCGGCAAAGAAATTATTTTACCACTCCGCTGGCTCGGCGCAATCCGTTTACCGAAATCAAGGCTGACGTTTAATTTGACAATATTACATTAGCCGCAGAGTATACAGAGATTTGTTATCTTTCACTGGCTTCAAAATTAGATTCTCTCCGTGATCTCTGTGGCTGGCTTTGAACGCCAACACTTTATCACAATACAAAATTTTCCCCAAAAGTGCAAGCCCCGAAACTGCCGGTTGGCAAAATTATTAAATTACCGCAACTATTCAGCGCAAAATACTTGGGCCGCAAGCCGGGATTGTTCTGCACCAACCGTTTTGCCGCATAAAAAAGTCGAAAGCGTTACATTCCCACAAATTTCTTTAATTTTTTCCGCGCCTGAAATTGCAAGAGACGGGATATGCCGGTATAAGATGAGATAGTTTTAAGTCAAACGATTAACTCAAAAAATTCATCGCTGTCACAAAGGTCGATCAATATGCGCAGACAGGCACGTTCCATTCTTCGGTTCGCCTCGTTATGGGGGTTGTTATTCATATCACAAACGGCGTGGTCGCAGGGATTGTTTCCCATCGGCGGGCGCGGCCTGTCGAGTCTCAATGCCGCCTGGGTGCAGGATCGCGGCCAGCTTTCCATTAAACTCAACGGCGCGAGTTTTTACAAAACCGCGCGCAAAAAAGTGGCCACCGGCAAAACGCCGGAGTTCATCACGTTTTGGGACGTGCAGAGCGGGCTGACCGCGCATTATGCCGTGAGCCGGCGTCTCGAGTTGACGCTCGCGCAAACGCTGTATCAAGACACCCATCACGACGGCAAGGGCGGAAATTTTCCCGATGATCTTTTTTTCATGGCCAAGTTCGGCTCCTTTGGCGGCCTGCGCAGCAAAGCGAAAGTCGGGTTCATGACCGGCGCGCGAATTCCGCTGGCGCAGCAGCACAACGTGATTCTCGAGCCGTACAGCGCCGGCAGCCTGGAGTTCGGCATGCTCGGCCTGTTCTCCTACAGCTCCGACGTGTTGATTCCGGAGAATGCGTTCAACCTGCATCTCAATCTCGGCCTCTGGCAGCACAACGACACCGGCAAATATCTCGTCGGCACCGCCGCGGATACGTTTGCGGTATTGCGCGGCAGCCGCGCGTTGTTGTGGGGCGCGGGCTTCGCCATTCCCTCGCGCGAGTTTGATTTTACCATCGAGTTGTTTGGCCGCAATTTCATGGTGCGGCCGCCGGTCACCGCATACAGCCGCGAGGATTTTGCCTATCTCACCCCGGGTGTGAAGTATCACGCCGCGCACTGGGCCGAGCTGAATGTCAATGTCGATTTTCGCATCTCCGCCGAGAAGGACGCCACGCTTTACGTGCCGCGTTTGAACAATCAGATCAATCCGGATTTGCCGAGCCATCCGAACTGGCGGTTGCGTTTTGGTGCGCGTCTCGCGCTGAACAAACCCGCGCCGCCGCCGGGCCAGCGCCCGCTGTTTGTCAACTCGAATAATCGCTTGACCACGGCGCAAAAAACGTTGGATAAGCAACTCAACGAAGAACGCAAGAAAACCGAGTCTGCCGAGGAAGAACTCTCTAAAATCCGCGACGACCGCAAGCGCATGGAAACCATGCTTGCCCGCCTGCGCGGCCTGTTGGTGTACGGCAAAGCCGATTCGGTTTCAACGGTAAACGGCACAACGACCAATTTAGAGCCGAAGCCGGAAGAGAAAAAACCGGACGAGAATCAGCAGCAGTAAATATTCAGCTCGCAAGCATTTTAAATTATACGAAGATGTCATTCCGAGAAGCGCAGCGACGAGGCTACGCCCGCAGGGAATCTGTTGATTAGCAGATTTCTCGTTTCGTACGCGGGACTCGAAATGACATTTTCTTTTTTGTAAGGTATTCGCCCCAAACCCCGTCAGGGGTAAAATGTTTATAGCCGCGCGTTTGATTAAATTTTTAAGTTCCGTAGGAGCGATATGCAAATACCTCACGCCCAATCAACGCATTTGATATATTCGGACGCCTATATATGTCGCTCCTACGGAGCTTCGATTGCACATTTCATTTCTTCTATAAACATCCCACGCCTACGGCGTTTTGCGGAATGCAATCACGTTGAGAGTTGCTCGTTTCCAATAAAAAACCCAACGCGGTTCAATCACCCGTTGGGTTTTTATTTTTTAAAAGTATCATTTTTTCAAAAAATTTCGCGCCCGCGCGCCTGCGCGCGAAAAGCAAATAGTCAAATAATAAAATAATCAAATGACTCAAAGGATCAAATGCTCCATGATTTTCACGAACGCACAGCACGGACGTAATGGCTATGGTTGAGACCAGGGTGAATACAATCACCCTTGTTGAAGTAAACCGCCCACGCCCGTCCCGCGCTTTCCTTGTCCACTGTCCAAATCAACTCTTGCTTACTATCAAATATGAAATTGAGATACAAACCATGCAGCATTTTCGGCTCCATCAGCGACATGACTTCCTCCAATGTCGGCAAACGCCAGTCATTGTAACCGGCGAAACGTTTGTTATTCAAATCACGAATAAATTTCTCCGCGTCGGCGTAAATCATTGGATTGGACGAGCCGGATTGTTGCCACATCAGGCCAGCGGCGTAGTCGATCACTAACTTTGCGCCGACCTTCTCAAGTAAAACATAAAGATGCGAAATCCCTTTGCCTGCCGAATGCCACCTATTATCAAAAAACCCATGCTTTTTTAACATCAACCGCGTATCATCTTCTTTGTAAATCAACTTTCTGACTTGGTGTTTTAGCCCCGATTTTATTGGCTCTTTTT
>CAYUVM010000312.1:0-5749 GCA_964447935.1 uncultured Cytophagia bacterium
GTCTGCTCACGTTTTGGACGCTGCGGCAGGTGCGTGAGCCGGAATCGAAATCCGTCGCACAGGTTTTCCGGATGATTCCCCTCATGCGGAGCATCGACATTTCCGAAGGATTTGAAGAAGCGCTGCATTTTTTGCTGGCGCCGGCCCGCTTTGTGATGGAAAAATTTAGCGACCGCCCGCCACGACGTTCCAAATCGAAAGGCCAGCGTCGAATTGATAAGGAAAATCCGTAATTTCGCGCCATTAATCTTTTACAAGTTCGCCCTTTGCAGAAAAAGCAAAGGTTTTAAAAGGCAGCATGATTCTTCGGCAGAATAATTGTATATTTATTCTGCCTGTTTGCTTTTTGTAAAGATTCAACTATAATGACCCCATGACTTCACGCGAATTAGTCAAGGCCACACTGGAATTTGCCGGGCCGGCGAGAATTCCGCGGCAATTGTGGTTGTTGCCGTGGGCGGCTGCACATTATCCGCAGGAATTGCGGCGCATTCAACAAACGTTTCCCGATGATATCGTCAGCGCGCCGGCATTTTATCGAACCCCGCCCGCAACCGTTGGCGACATGTATGCGCCGGGCGTTTATGTGGACGAATGGGGCTGCCGTTTTGAGAATGCGGAGCCGGGCATTATTGGCATCGTGCAAGAACCGCTGTTGCACGATTGGCAGGACGTGGACAAAATCAGAATACCGGAAGAACTGCTCAGTGTTGACGTCGAGCAAGTGAATGCGTTCTGCCGCCGCACCGATCAGTTCGTGTTCGCCGGCTGCGGCCCGCGTCCGTTTGAGCAATTGCAATTCATTCGCACCACGGAAAATCTTTTGCTCGATCTTGCGCGGCAACCAGCCGAACTGTTCGTGCTGTTGGGGTGGATGCACCAGTTTTATTGTCGGCAGCTCGAATTGTGGGCCAACACCGCCGTCGATGCGTTGACCTTTCTCGACGATTGGGGTATGCAAACCTCCATGCTCATTTCGCCGGCGATGTGGCGCAAGCTGTTCAAGCCGCTGTATCGCGATTACATCGAAATTGCGCATCGCCACGGCAAATATGCGTTCATGCATTCCGACGGCTACATTCTCGACATCTTGCCGGATTTGATTGAAATTGGCCTCGATGCGATCAACGCACAAACCTTTTGTATGGACTTGCAGCAATTGAGCGCGCGCTGCAAAGGCAAAATTACCTTTTGGGGCGAGATGGATCGGCAATATCTGTTGCCGCAGGGTACGCCGGCGGAAATCATCGCCGCCGTGCAGAGCGTGCAAGCCGCGCTGTATGCAAACGGCGGCGTCATTGCCCAATGCGAATTTGGCCCCGGCGCGAAACCAGAAAATGTTTATTTGGTGTTTGAGACGTGGGAGAAATTATTTCTAAATTCAGAATAGAATTGCTCGCGAAATGAAAGCCCGAATTTAAATTAAAATGTCGAAATAGCACTTTCGCGCGTCGCTTCAAAATCAATTTCTATGTTAACAAGAAGAAGCTCTTTGTGAAATAAAGAACAAGCAGCAATCATACGGCTTCGATTTCTTTCAGCGTTTTGCCTTTGCTGTTTTTCCAAGCGATCAGGCCATTTGCATGCCCACCTTGTACGACAGCAGCCGCGGCACTAGGGCTGGAGAACTCAGCGTCTCTTGTAAACACCAAGTGATCTTGCTGTTCAGCGAGCAAACCGTCTTCCCTTAACTTTTGCCGCATATTTCGAGCCCACGGATATTTTTGCGATGACGCCCTTTCGCGAAGCACAGCTTGAGAACCTCTAAGAACCAAGAAGCCATTGGGAATCAAGTGGCCTTGCGCTCGCAGTCCCTTGATCTCACACAAAAGCATTTCTTTTGCGGACGCTACCATTTTTGCGCTGGCCGATGGAACGAGCAGGTCAACTCCAAGAACAGGCAGAAGTTGGTTAATTTTCTCAAGGAAAACTTCCATGTCTTCACGATCCGACTCTGGAAGTTTTGCTCCGCTGGTTTGACTGTTCGTAACCAAGGCGCGCCCAGCACTACGAGCCATTTCAATGAGCTTACCTTCCAAATAACGAATGTGAGCTTTGGTTAGGTTCTCGTCTTTGCTAACGAAAAAGATGATTTGATTCCAGAAGTCCTTCTCGAGATGTGATTTGGCACGATCTTTAATGTTCTCAGCTTCTCCAATATAGATGGCCGATTTTCCCGATTCGGGATCTGTTCCCGTGAGAAAATATACACCTGATTTTTCAGATTCCTCTCGCGCCAAGACTCCATCAAACTCACTGCGTGGGCCAGCAACTGCTTTACCGGTCCAATTTGACAACTCTGCCGTGCGAAGTCTTTTAGGATCACCGTGAGCCAAGAAAAGCTTTATTGTTGCTGTTGCCATGTGGGGAGTTCGGATGGTTTTTAGTAAAAAATGAAAAACTCTTTTTACCACTGAGTGCGTAGCGAAAAACAATGCTCTTTTTCTAAAACACAAATCTTCGCATGACGTTTGGCGTTGGGGAAGATTAAAAGATTATTTGTCCGAGTTTGTTTATGGTAGAGGCGGTTTAACGTGATTTCTCCAAAACTTTTTCCAGCGTGATCTGCGGGTCGTCAAACACAAAATACGTCGCTTTTGCTGAGCTGCCGAGCGCTTGAAAATAGCGAATCTCCGTAGAAGTGTTGCCGATGCGCCAATCGACCCAGCCTTTTTGCACGCCGCTGCCGCCATCCGAGGCCTCGGTGAGAAATTTTTGCCCGTTAGCAAATTCTAACGCGACAAACACGCGCGGCGCCGGGGCCTTGGCGCCGTTGGCGGCGGAGCGTTGCGTTAAAACGGCCCGGCGCTTTTCATCAGGGACCGACATCGGCATATCATGCGGATTGACCGCGAGCGTGAGCCAGTCCAGCGCCGGTTGGCCGGAAACCGTCAGGCCGTTCGGATGCTCGACTTCCGCGAGCGGCGTGAACAAATCTTTTTTAGCGAGATTGGCATTAATAAACTCCAGCGCTTCCTTGCTCTTGTAAGAAAAACCGGAACAGGTATAATTATTTTTGGTCGCGCGCTTGCCGGAAGCCCAGTTATTCTCGCGCAGTTTGTCAAAACGCACGAGAAACTGCCGGCCTTGATAATTCAGCAGGCCGGTGCCGGAATTGAGCGTGCGGTCGAGAAAATAAGTGTATTGAAAATCGAGCGGATCAATTTTCGCGGCGCGAACGCGATCGCGCAGACAAGCGTCCAGCGAATCCAGCGCGCAGCGCTCGCTGCGGGCAACCAGATAATAGGTGACGCGAACTTTGGGAATTTCAAAACTGGACTGGGCCTCGCTTTTCAAATAATCAACCGTCGAAATCGAATTCTCCGGGCGGCGAAAAGGCGCTGCCACTTCGGAATTTTTTGAGGCTTTCGCGCGCGACGCTTTTTCCGGTGTCGCCGCTTTCGGTTGTGCCGCCGTGGCTTCGGCGGCAGCCGCTTCCTCAGCCGTCGGGGGGGGCGGCGCTTTGTGCCGCCAGTTTTTGGGAACGGCGCCAATACCGCCCAACAACAGCCAGGCAAGAATGGCGATGATAACCACTTTCACAACATCCATTTTTGCTCCGTGATGATAAGGTTTCTCCCCGTAAACAGTTGTATTCTACAGAATGCGGCCAACTTTGTCAAGCAAAAACTGCTTGATTTTCGGCGCGGAGAAATTATATTGAAAGGCAGAATAATGACTCGCAGGAGAATTAAAACTATTTGCCGGATGATCCCTGCCTGCAGCAGAACCTGACATTTTGCGTTAGGCGATTAGCTATTCAAACTCAGAATAAAGTTCTGAAAGTTCTTTGACCGGCAAACAATTTTTTTAGACACGAAGGCACGAAAAACAAAGGCCCTATCATAAAGCTTTTCTTAGTGTCTTTGTGTCTTCGTGGTGGGTTAAAAATTAGTCGTGTTCAATGCTGTCCGAAGGGCTCCAGTTTCAGCTTGTCTGAAATCCGGACTTAGGCGGTGCGGCTCGTCCGCGTTGTGCGGTTACAAGTGCTATCTTTGCAAGGACTTTTCAACACAGAGAAAACCGAGTCAACAGCAATTGCAAAGCCAAAGAGGTTTTTCAATATCATCGTCTCGGTTTGCTCCGTTTTCTCTGTGTTTAATCTCTTTTGCTGCGCCCGTAGGGTTCCGGCTTGTCCGGGTTAGGTTTTAACTTATGGAAATTACCCGAAAAAAAATGCGCGCCGATGCGGTGGCGATTTTTCAAGCCGGTTTGCGTGCGGTTGAGCCGGGGGCGGCGGTGCGGCGATACGTGCAGCGCGAGGGGAATTTTTTAACCGTTGCCGAGCAACACTATGATTTGCGCGCGTTCAAAAACATTTTTGTCGTCGGGGCGGGCAAAGCAGCGTGCCCGATGGCGGCGGGGCTTGAAGAAATTTTGGCGGAACGTTTGACCGGCGGCCACGTGAATGTGAAATACGGCCATCTGGCGCCGTTAGAAAAAATTCATATTCAGGAAGCCGGCCATCCGGTTCCCGATGAAGCCGGCGTGCAAGGGACGGAAAAAATTCTCACGCGGCTCCAACAAGCGCATGAAAATGATCTGGTGATTGGCGTCATTTCCGGCGGCGGGTCAGCGCTAATGCCGCTGCCGGCGGCGGGCATCAGTTTGGCAGATAAGCAGGCCGCTACAAAATTGCTGCTGGCCTGCGGCGCGACGATCAACGAGTTGAATGCAGTGCGCAAACATATCTCGCAGGTGAAGGGCGGGCAATTGGCGCGCGCGGTTTATCCGGCGACACTGATCACCCTGCTGCTTTCGGATGTGATTGGTGATCCGCTGGATGTCATCGCTTCCGGGCCGACCGCGCCGGATGTCAGTACATTTAAAGACGTGCAACTTATTTTTGAAAAATATAATATTCTGGCGGCGCTGCCGGCTTCGATTAAAAAACACATCGCCAACGGCCTCGCCGGCACGGTGCCGGAGACGCCGAAAATCGCTGATCCGATTTTTAATAAAACACAAAATTTGATCGTCGCGTCGAATCGTCAGGCGATTGCGGCGGCAAAAGCCGAGGCGCAACAGCGCGGTTATCAAACTTTAATTCTTTCAACGCTGATTGAGGGTGAAACTCGCGAGATCGCGCGGATGCATGCGGCCATTGCCAAAGAAATTCATCTTTCCGGAAACCCGCTCCCCCCTCCTGCCTGTGTCATTTCCGGCGGTGAAACGACCGTAACTTTACGCGGCGCCGGGCTCGGCGGACGGAATCAAGAATTTGTACTCGCCGCCACGCCGGAGATTTCGGGATGGGCGGACACAGTTATTTTAAGCGCAGGAACGGACGGCACCGACGGCCCCACGGAAGCGGCAGGAGCGATTGGTGACGACCAAACGGTGAAGCGCGCAGCTATGTTAGCGATGAATCCGCAAGCCTTTCTTTCTGCAAACGATTCTTACCATTTTTTTGAAAAACTTGGTGATTTGATGATCACCGGTCCAACCAATACCAACGTCATGGATTTGCGAATTATGCTGGCAGGTTCGCCGTAACATTCCAATTTTTTAAATGTCACCTACAATTTGAGGGCAGGCAACAACTGTTATGCCGAAAAATCGCAAACGCAATAAAATTTTTAATATTACTTTTTTTTAACCTTTTCATAAAAAATTTTTGTATATTAAGAGATTATCATGACGCGAAAAAAGCCCTTGCTATTCTTATATAGATTATTATAAATAAAAAGACATAAACACGAGATGTGGATTACCCATAACAGAAAAGGAGGCTTATGGAGATACAACA
>CAYUVM010000313.1:0-5734 GCA_964447935.1 uncultured Cytophagia bacterium
AATTCCTGTCCGCCGAAAGGTTTGACGATATACATCTTCAAACCCATTTCAATCAACGCCCGCTTGCGCTCGTGATCGTTGTACGCCGTCAACATGACCACCGGCACCTGACGCACATGCCGATACGGTTCCGCGGTCATGAATTCTTTAAAAACGGTGAAGCCGTCTTTATCCGGCATCATGAAATCGAGCAGAATAAGATCGGCAACGCCTTGTTGCGCTAATTGTAAACCGTGATTGCCGTCATACGCGGAGAGAAATTCGTAACCGGCTTTTTCAATATAATGCCGGCATAACTCATGCATATTGGGATCATCATCAATCAGCAGCACGCGCCGTCGGGCTTTGGCCGGATTGGCCGCGTGATGATTTTCCGTGACCGGGCTGGACGCGAATTTTTCTGATCCGCTCATCGCCGGCTCCGCGAGGTGAGCATGAACGGTGGTGCGGGGAAGATCTGGATTACCCGTTGGGGTCTCAACAATATCCTCAAGGATGTGCGGCATTCTCTCCACCTCAAAGAGGTTGTAAATTCGATTGATGAAAGCTCACTTCCGGTGGAAACTATTTTTCGATAGTGTCGCAAAGACAAATATAATGCCACTTGGCTGAGACAAAAATACAGCGGGTTAACTACAAGCATTTCAGCACTCTATGAGGCGTGTTGTTACGGCGCTTTTTTTTGCAAATTTTCAAAAATTTGTTCCAGGATGGAACATCTGTATGTCCGCATGACAGGCGTTGTGCGGTAGGAAAAACTTTGCGGAAAGTAGCGGTGGGCGTTATCGCTCTTTGTCACTACAATGTGGCAGGTGTTGTGTTGGCGCTATACAACGGCCGGAAAAAAGGTGAAGCCGGGCTTGGTCGGAATATTTTTTAAATGCAAAAACGTCCATGGCCACGTCCGGCTTCAAGTTTCTTCAGACTTAACTCTTCAAAAGAAAAATTAAATTGACTTCTTTGCCGGCCTCACCGCACCAGCAACATCCGCTTCGTTTGTTGGATAGCGCCGCTTTGCAAGCGGTACAGATAAACGCCGCTCGCCAGGTTATTGCCTTTTTGATCTTTGCCATCCCACATGGCAGCATGTGAACCGGCAGCCAACGGCGTAGCGATAAGCGTGCGCACCTTTTCTCCGGTTAAGGTGAAGATCGCCAGTTCCACTGGCGCGGGCTTGCTCAAATGAAAAGCAATCTTCGTTTCAAGATTGCCCAAGGTTCCGTTTGCGGAAAACGGGTTCGGAAAGTTTTGCGTCAACTCAAATCCTGCGGGCAGAACACTTTCTTCGCGCGCGGCTATGCCCGTCGTTGTTGAAGCCAAGCGGCCAAAACTGGAGGCATTTGTGAAATTAGGATTCGTTTCGTTATCCTGACTTGAAATTTCTACGGCGGCAAAATTGTTTTTCGTGACCCACGTGTAATCGATGCTCGTTGAGCTATCGGCGGCAATCACGATACCGTTGACGATCGTGCGCGAGACGGTTTTGTTGTTACCCCGAATGCGCAGGCAATCAAAATCGCCGATCGGCAAACGCACACGGCCCCACGCATCCACGGTGTTATTCTCCGTGTTGCGGGTAACGATGAGAAACGTCGGGGGCAGGCCGAGAGTGTCGGAGTCGACCGTATTCCACGTGGCGCCGAATTGCAGCGGCCGCGGCGCCGAGGTGTTTTCCGTCAGCGTGTATGTGGTATCCGGAGATTTGAGGCCGCTGCCGAGACTTTGCAAGCTGGTGGCATTCACCCGCGAATAAATATAAAACTCCGAGCCTGGCTCCGTCGGCAGCGTCGCTTTTTGAACAAAATTCGCTTGCGGAAAACTGGCAGCAAACGGCGTCCCTGCTGGCGCAGAAAATTGATATGTGAATTTTTCCGCTCGTAAAACCACGCTGCGATAATCCCAAGTTTGGTTTGCACCGGCGGCGCCGACGTTGACGGTGATGCTATTCGTGGTGTCCGAATCGAAAAGTTGTGACTTGCCGATCAGCCCCAAAATATCGGCGGACGTAACCGTGATTTGCGCCGAGGCCGCAAAGGGAAATAGTCCAATCAATCCCATGAGCAGAATGAAAGTTGTAACGTGTTTTTTGGTCGACATAACATTTCTCCTTATTATGTTTTGGTAAATACCATCCGCCAAACGCCTGTAATAAGATAATTGCCTAGCGTTTTAGCAAAATAGAACGGAAAAACTAAATAATAGTTTCTCTTACAATTGACCAGTCGCGACAAATTTTAAATGTTGCTTTTGCCAACAGTACCATTAGCCTAACCGCAATCCTGGTCACATAGATATGCGAGATGACTCGGTTGTGAGAACAAATGAACTCCTTAAGTAAGTTTTTGAAAAAATAATTTGACAATGTTAAGTTTAAATAGGCCACAGAACTCGCTGAGCACGAATAAAAAAACACCGCCAATCCCTGAGTGCTCTATAGCTAAATTAACATTGTCAAAATAATATGCGGCGATAAAAACTAATCACTGGGATTATCATTCTAAACTTTACTCAAGCGCGGCGTGGCCCTTGTTGGCAAGGCTCCAGCTCCAATTCGCCAAAACGCCAAAAGAAACAACACACCCAATATCGCGTCCACCATTGCAAACCCGAAGACAATGCCGGCAACGCGTTGTTGCGCAAAGAGCCAGGCGACGGCAATGCTATAAATGGCCTTCTCCAAGAAGGCCGGCAGCATCATCATCCGGTAGCGCACGGGGTCGGTGGATAAAACCAGAAACAACACTTGCCACGTCAGAGCAACGCCGATGAAACCGTAGTAGTGTTCGGGATGCGTGATTGCCGGCGGAAAATCCCGGCTAATTTGATTTTCGGCGAAATACATCGGCGCGAGTACGAGGAGTCCATAAATTCCGGCGATCCGAAAAACCCATTTGGCAAAAGTCACAGTTCTCTCCATTTTGCAAGGTGAAGCGGCAGTGCCAGGCGACATCATCAAAATTTAATACGCTTTTCAAAAAAATGCAAGCCTGTTAAAAAATAAAGGGCGGCGAATTCTTCGCCACCCTTTGTCCAGCGCGTAGTGTGTTTGATCATTTTAATTCGCGGCCAGCGATTGCGTGTTTGGCGGCACCGGAAACGGCACTTGATTTTTCACCGGCGGTAAACTGCGCAAATAGGCCCAGATCGCTTTGAGATCTTGATCCGTGAAATTTCTGTAGACATCCCACGGCATGGGGGGCAAAATATCGCGGCCATTGGGCTGGCCTTGATGCTTACCGGTGCGAATCGCGCGAATAAACGCTTCTTCCGTCCATTCGCCAAGGCCGGTGCTGGTGTCCGGTGTCAGGTTGGCGGTGAAACTCACCCCCCAAGGCCCGGCCCAAGAGGTGAGCATGGGGTTCGCCATTGTCAAACCGTTGCGTTCTTGCAAATCCGCGGGCACCCAAATCGGAGGCGGCAACTCGGCCGGATGTCCGGAGAGCAAACGTGTGGAGTCCACGCTGGGGATGCCATTTGCGTCGATGCGTTTGGGCGAGTGGCAATCATGGCAAGCGGAGGTGCTAACCAAATACTTGCCGCGCGTCACCAGATCAGTTTTAGGTTCAAGGGCGGCGCTGGGGTTCGGCTCGCAACCCATGAATTGTGCCGCGAGGAGTCCCGCAGCTAAAGTAACGATTAACTTTTTCATAGCTATCTCCGTGAAATTAACTCCCATCTAAACGGCTCATAATGATTTGGAAAACGTCAAGCGAATTTATCCAGTGCCGCGAGGAATCTTACGCCACCAGATTCCTCGCTGGCACTCCAAGATAACAAGCCTACAATTCGTGCTTTATTATCCCAAGCTTACTGCGCACCCGACTGCAGAATAAACTGCTCACCGGCTGCATTGGTCAGCATCAGCTTGGCGCCACGGCCATCAGCTTGTTTGGCGACAAGCTTAAATTTAAGCGTTGCGGCTTGCAATTCATTTTTAGTTGAGACCCGTTCATCATCTTCGTGCACGCAGACGTCACGCGTAAATTCGTTGCCCATTTTCGGCGTGAGCACGATTTCCGTGCCGTTAATTGCAACGGTCCCTTCTTGATAGAGGAAGTAATCGGTGCTGGTAATTTGTTCGCCCGCGCCGAGGCGATACTCCCCGTTGGCTTGCAAGATCAAAAACAACCCGCGGCCACTCGGTTCATTCCAGCGCTGCGCGCCGGGGTCGTAAAAATTCGCCGCGGCTAACGAGCCAATCTGCCACTGCCCAACCAGTGCCGCTGGTACTGCGGCTTTTGTGTTGGCGACAATACTTTCTTCGGCGGCGCGAACGGAATCGTTTTGTTTCTCTCCAGCGCTAAGTTGGATGGCGCTAATTCCAAGGATCAAGGTGGCAATTAGTTTCTTCATGGCATTTTCCTTTTCTTAAGTTAATGTTAGTGTCGGCAAGGCGCAGCGTTTAGTTTGTTTGCCTCATTGACTGCGCTTATGATCACTTCAAGGGAGATGCCAAAACCATCGAGGCTAGAAACGGCGACGTTAAGACTTAACAAGACAAGAGTTTATCGACTCAATACTCTCATGTCTAATCGTTGCAATTAACAGGGGATTTTCGATGAAATGAACGAGGGCTTTTTCGCGGTCTGTTTTCTTTGCAGGAAGGTTCGATGAAATTCACGACACCCGCGAGCGCGGAGAGCATGAAAAATGTCGTACTGGGGAATGCGTTTTTTAAAAGGGGCGGAAATACAAAAAAACGATGCGCTGAAATTTACGGTTAAAATAATTTTCGTTTATTCATTATCATTTTATTTTACCCCAGTACTGGAAAACTGGCGCAAAATAAAATTGGCCGACCGCTACAATCTTCTCAATTGCATAGTTGCAGCAGCCGGCCAATCAGTTGTGTAGAAATGGCATTGGGCAAGCGCGACAAACTAAAGTTTGTCACTCCGCTCCTGAGCCTATTACCATCAAGTTAATCGACTTCGGACTTTTGGCTTTACGCCTCAGGCTTTTATTTGGCCAGCAACATCTGGCGCACGTGCCGCACTTCGCCAGCCTGCAAAACCGCAAAATACACGCCGCTCGGCAATTTTCGCGCGTTGAAAGTGATATGATAAATCCCGCGTTCTTGCCGGCGGTTGACTAATGTTGCCACCTCTTGCCCGGCGACATTCAGCACTTTTAAAGTCACCGTCATGCCTTCCGGCAACGCATAAGAAATCGTTGTGGCCGGATTAAAGGGGTTGGGATAATTCGGTCGGAGTGTGACGGTTTCTGGAATCATCGCGTCGCTGGCATCCGCTGGACGGGAAGCCTTGGCAAGGCCATTGTAAACTTCAAATTCAGTCACACGATAATTGGCTTTGTTGTTGCGCTTCATATACAAACGCACGAAGCGCGCCGGCGTCGGTACGAACCCAATTTCTTGCGTGCCGGCTTTGCCGGCCTCGGTCGTGTAAACTGTTATCCATTGCAAACCGTTATCCGACACCTGCACTTCAAACGCCGCTGCAAAGAAATTTTGATACCAGCGGATCACCACTCGATCGATGACGAATTGCGCGTCCGAGCTTAGCTCCACGCGCAACCACACTTGCGGTTTTGCCGCCGTGACCGTATCGCTGCGCCAGAAGGTTGTCAGGTTGCCGTCAACCGCGCGGTTGGCCGTGCCAACAATATCGACGCTTGAAGCCAACGCCGGTTTGCCGACGGCAAAGTTAATCTCACTGGTGGGTATTGCCGTCGCTTCATTCGTGTACGTCGAAGTACCGCCGTCGTTGAACGC
>CAYUVM010000314.1:0-5733 GCA_964447935.1 uncultured Cytophagia bacterium
GTTCTTCGAGAAACGATTGCACCGCCGTCATCTTGCCGATTCCCGGCGGCCCGGCTACATAAATATTGAAACCTTTTTCACGAATTTCTAAACCAAACTGCAAAGCCGAGACAGCCCTTTTCTGGCCGATGATGCCTTCCAAAATTTTGAGATGCTCGGTGGTTTCAACGCCAAGCAACTTTGGGTCAAAAGTGCGGCGGAGTTGAGAGGGGGTTAGTAGGTTGATCATCGTGCAAATCTCGCGAAGTGGATAAAAAAGCTCTCTTTTTATCGCTAATACATAACCCGGACAAGCCGGAACCCTAAAAGCAAAAGCGCACGCAAAAACGCAGAGTTACCGCAAAGGCTTTTTGCTTTTCTTTGCGTAAATGCTTTTAAATAAAAATCTAAAAAGTTGGAGATTTTTAAAAGTTGCACAAAACCCTTATGAATAAAGAGTCAAATACAACTTCTGCAAAAATCTTTGCTTTTTTGCGCAGATTTCACTCTTTCGAGACTAACGAACATAATTGCCCATTTAACAATAGGCAAGTCTTATGCCTGTTGCCCCATTATTGGCGTGCTGTTTTCGTTAAGGTTGTAGGAATGAAATTAGAGGCGGTTGGAAGCAATTCTTGAAATTAAGAAGCAGTCGAGAAGTTTTTCGCAGTCTTGCAAATCGGGGAGAAGAAAAATTATTCGTTATTCCGCTGACGCCAGTGTGATAAACTCCTCCTGTGTGGAGCGGCACGCTTCTCCTTTTGACGGGCGGCGAAGCACATAGTTTCCATTGGGCATGCAGTCCCACGCGGAACTGTTGTCGTTGTCGTACACGTCGAGAATCGCCGCAAGTTCTTGCTTGACCTTGTCATCGCTTACCGGCATGATCGTTTCCACGCGGCTGTCGAGATTGCGCCGCATCCAATCTGCCGAGCCGAGATAATACTCCGGCTTTCCGCCATTCAAAAAAGAATAAATCCGGCTATGCTCCAAAAATCGTCCGACCACGCTGTACACGCGAATCGTTTCCGACAATCCTGCCACGCCCGGCCGTAGGCAACATAGCCCTCGTACATTAAGCGTGATTGGCACGCCGGCTTGGCTGGCCAGATACAACTCCCGAATGATTTGTGGGTCCTGTAATTGGTTCATCTTGGCGCGGATGCCGCAGGGCCGTCCGGCTTTGGCATGGTTGGCTTCGCGGCGAATCAACTCGATGAAACGCTCGCGCATGTTCATCGGGGCGACGAGCATTTTGTGGTAATTGTCATACGGCGTGGCTCCGGTTAATTCGTTAAACAACACCGCCACGTCATCGCACAGCGCCGGATCGCAGGTCAGCACGCCGAGATCTTCATAGAGCCGCGCCGTGCCGGTGTGATAATTTCCCGTGCCGATATGAATGTAGCGCTGGATTTTGCCCTGCTCTTCACGCAGTACCAAAGCCAGCTTGACGTGTGTTTTCAGCTTTTGTACGCCGTAGGCAACATGCACGCCTTCCTTCTCCAACAGTTGTCCCCACGCGATGTTTGGGCCTTCGTCAAAGCGCGCGGTGACTTCGACGACCACGGCGACTTGCTTGCCTCGGCGCGCGGCATCGGCCAGCGCTTGCACGATGGGGGAGTCGCCGCTGGTGCGGTAAATCGTCAGCTTGATGGCCAAGACTTCCGGATCCGCGGCTGCCGCGCGCAGAAAAGTCAGCACCGAAGTATCGAAGCTGTGATAAGGATGGTGCAGTAGAATGTCCCCTTTTTTAATCTCATCAAAGATCGCTCGCGAATTGTTGGAATTTAAATGGCGCAGCCGCGGATGCGTCACGGGTTGGTGCGGCGGATAACAAAGGTGCTCCCGGCCTTCCACTTTCAATTCGGCCAAATCGCGCAAGCCGATAAAATGATCGGCCGGATAAATGTCCTCGCTTTCAACCTCGAGCTGCGTGGCCAGCCATTTTTGCAGTTTTTCCGGCATCTCCGCATCAACCTGAAGCCGCACCACGCCGGCGAAGCGCCGCGCTTTCAATTCGTCGGTGACGAACCGAATGATGATTCCCGGCGCCAACGGCGTGTCCGGATCGTCGTCGGCATAATCCGAAAACGTCGCCTCGTCGCCCGCGGCCCCGCGCGTCACGCGAAACAAGTACGTTTTGATCGAATCGGAGTTGGGAAAAAGTTGATCGAGATTGGCGGCGATGACCTGCTCCAACGGCACGAAGCCGGCCTTGTCCGGCAAGGGAATCCAGCGCGGCCGATTGTTCGGCACCTTGATGCGCACGAAGCGTTTGCGTCCCTTTTTTTTGTCGGGCACTTGCACGGCCAAATTCACGCCGTGGTTGCTGATGAATGGGAAGGGATGCTCCGCATCCACCGCCAGCGGCGTCAAGATCGGCTGCACCGAAGAGTGAAAGTATTCGTGCAGATATTCTTTTTGCCTTTTGTCGAGATCGGCGTAATCCAAAATCGGAATGCCGGCTTTTTTCAAACCCGGACGAATCTCCTCTTTTATGGCTCGCGATAGCGCGCTGATCTGGCTGAGAATTTCTTTGCGGCAGGCCTCCATTTCCTCGCTCGGCTTGCGACCATCCATAGACGGTTTTTCCAAACCGCGCTTCACCATGCGTTTCAGGCCGCTCATGCGTTTCATAAAAAACTCATCGTGCAGCATCCCCACGATACCGGCAAACTTCAGGCGCTCCAACAACGGCAGTTCCAAATCTTCGACGAGCGCCAGCACGCGCCGCGCGAAGTTCAGCCAGCTCAATTCGCGGTTTAGGTAAGCGTTGGGTGATTGGATGGTGATCGCCGCTGTCTTCTCTGCCGCCGACATGGTTGTGCAACCTCGCGAAGTTGTTTGAAAATTTTTGTGCCTGAACTTTTTTAAATCCAAAGCCGATTGGATTGCAAGAAAATACACACATTTCACGCAAAAGTCAAGCGGCAACAAAATCTTAATCTTCCGACAAGTTTTTTAACAATGAAATTTAAAGCGAAGATTTTTAGAAATGATTGGTCGAAGCAGGGAGAAATTACCGGCTAAATTTAATCATCGTCATAGCCGGAAAAGCATTGATGAGTGAATGCACGATGATGCAAGCCAAAAGATTATTTTTGGATTTCACATAAACCGTTCCGAGAATAAGCCCGCCCAGTCCACCCTGCGAGAATGCGGCAGAGATGGCCGCGTTCCAATCGCCGTGCGAAGGCCAATGTGGATTCAAATAGGCGTAAGGTAGATGATAAAACCCAAACAGCACTGCCGTCGCCACGACCCCCCAAAGGTTCGAGCGTAACGATTGGGAAAGCCGTGTTTGCAAAATGCCGCGAAAGAAAAATTCTTCGGTGAAACCCGCCAAGCCCAACATCATTAGGAAGGTGAGCGGGAAAAGGTATGCGACTTTCCCCGAGCGTATGATTTGCCATATCGCCTCGCTGCTTCGCGAAAGAAAAAGCTGCGCCGCACTCAGCAAAAGCCCGAGTAGAATGGCCCAGCCCAGTCCGGCGGTCAGATTTTCCTTCTTTAACCCAATCGAAGCGAGCGTCCAGCGTAGCGAGACACTGGGGCGCGCCAATTTGTGAAATGAATACAGCAAGAGAAACGGAATGATCACCAACGTCACCCAATGCCAAAATTCATTTTCAAGGCTGAAAAACAGATACGTCATGTAGGCGGCAAAATAAATCAATGCCGGCATCATCTCTTTTTTGAGATCGAGCTGCTCGTAAAAATCTGTTTCGTTCATATTTCTTTAATCATCGCAAGTATTCATGAATAGCTCGAGCCGCTTTTTGCCCCGCGCCCATCGCGAGAATAACCGTTGCCCCGCCGGTGGCAACATCGCCGCCGGCAAAAACGCCCGGCTTGCTCGTTGCGCCAGTTTCAGGATCAACGGCGATGATGCCGTGCTTGCCGATTTTCAACCCCGGCGTCGTTTGCGGAATAAGCGGATTCGGCCCTTGCCCAATCGCAACAACGATGGTGTCAACGTCGAGAACGTAATTTGAATTTTCAATCGGTATGGGCCGGCGCCGTCCGGATTCGTCGGGATCGCCAAGCTGCATTTTGATCAATTCGATTCCCGTGACCCAACCTTTCGTATCTCCCTGCACCGCAAGCGGTGCCTCCAAAAAACGAAACTCGATCCCTTCCTGCTCGGCATGATGCACTTCTTCGAGGCGTGCCGGTATTTCTTGGCGCGAACGGCGATAGAGCAGATAAGCATGCTCCGCACCCATGCGTTTGGCGGTGCGCACCGCATCCATCGCCGTATTGCCGCCGCCGATCACTGCGATCCGCTTGCCGATTTTGACCGGTGTTTCCCAACGCGGAAAGAGATATGCCCGCATAAGATTCAGGCGCGTGAGAAATTCATTGGCCGAATAAACGCCGTTCAAATTTTCTCCCGGCACATTCATGAAATAAGGAAGCCCCGCGCCAGTGCCGATGAACACGGCATTGTAACGGCCCAACAGCTCGTCAACCATCTCGGTGCGGCCAACGACATAGTTGGTGCGAAATTCCACGCCGAGTTCAGCAAGCTTGTCGACTTCCGTTTGCAAAATTGCTTTGGGCAAACGAAATTCCGGAATGCCATAAACGAGCACGCCACCGATTTTATGCAATGCTTCAAAAACAGTGACGTGATGTCCGAACCGGACCAATTCCCCGGCAACAGTCAATCCCGCCGGCCCGCCACCGACAACGGCAACCGATTTTCCTGTTTTTTTCATGGGCAGAGAAATCGACGCTCCGCCGTTCTGCTGACGCGCGTGATCGGCAACAAAGCGCTCGAGGCGTCCAATCGCGAGCGGCTGGTATTTTTTGCCCATCACGCAAACCAATTCACATTGGCTCTCTTGCGGACAAACGCGGCCGCACACTGCCGGCAGCGCATTTTTCTCGCGAATGATTTCCAGCGCGCGGTTGAAATCCCCCTGCGCCACCATGTCGACAAAACGCGGAATGTCAATGCCTACCGGACAGCCGGCGATGCAGACCGGTTTTTTGCACTGCAAACAACGAGTGGCTTCGAACATTGCTTGCTCATCATTATAGCCGAGTGTCACCTCATTGAAATTGGTGATGCGCACTTCCGGCGCTTGTTCGGATATGGGTGTTTTTTCAGGGATGACTTTTTTAGACATAATATGCTTGGTTGTCGATTAAACGCTTTCAGCCATTTGGCAAGTTTTTTTACCGGTTTGGTTTTGCTCAAAGTGTTTCACATAGTTTTCTAATACTTCTTTTTCTTCGCCGCGATACATCTGTTGCCGGCGCACCAACTCGTCGAAATCAACTTGATGCGCGTCGAAGTCGGGGCCGTCGACGCAAGCGAACTTGATGTGGCCGCCGATGGTGACGCGACAGCCGCCGCACATGCCGGTGCCGTCCACCATCACGGGATTGAGACTGACAATGGTCGGAATTTTTACCGCTCGCGTCAACTCAGCAACGGCGCGCATCATCGGCACCGGGCCGATGCAAAAAACGCGGTCGATTTTTTCGCCGCGTTGCAGCATTTCTAAAAGCGGTTTGGTTACGAGGCCGTGCAGGCCGTAGCTGCCGTCGTCGGTGGTCACGATAAGACGCTGCGCGGCGTGGCGCATTTCATTTTCGAGAATAACCAGCTCTTTTGAACGCGCCCCGATAATCGCGGTCACGCGATTGCCGCCAGTTTGCAGTGCTTGCACCACGGGGAAAATTTCCGCGACCCCGACGCCGCCGGCGAGACAAACGCTGTGGCCGAAATTTTCAACTTGA
>CAYUVM010000315.1:0-5730 GCA_964447935.1 uncultured Cytophagia bacterium
CAAGTCGCAGGAGGTTTTCTTTTTTACTCAAAAACTATGCCGAACACTATTGATCAAAAATCTTCAACGTGACGGTTCCCGGCTCTGGCATCGTGAATTGAATTTTCGTCGAGGGGTTGAACGGGTTCGGGTAGTTGCCGATCAACGCGAACTCTTTTGGAAGCGTGCCGGCTTCGGCGGCAACACCGGTGAGCAGCCGGTTCGGATCCATGAACGCCCACACTGGCGTGGCATTAAACGAGCCTTCACGCATCCACCACGTCCGCTGGCCGTAATCGTCAGCGGCATTCACGAACGAGTCGCCGTCGAACAACGTCGCGCTGATGAACAGCACGCCGTCGCCACGGCCAGAGGGGTAGCCGAGTTTGGTCAAATCAATCGCCATTTCGATTTGATAACCTTGATCGGTATCGTTGAAATTGTTGATCGTCGTATTCGGCTTCAAAGCAAACCCGACTTTCGCGCCTTGCAGCGAATCAATCAGGAACGGCAGAAAATTCTCAAAAATCGGCTTGCCCGTTGGATCGAAACGAACGGTCAACTCGCGACGCAATAAATTGTGCTCGTCGGGATCGGTGGCCCGGCGGTCGTTGATGATGAAACGAATGCCGTCCCATTGATCGAAATTATTGATTGACCACACGGCTTGATCGCGCGCATCGACGCCGAGATACAGCCAATCGCCCTTGAACCACATTTTGATTGTCGCGTCACCGGGATCGAGCACTGTCGCACGTTTGCCGCCAATTTCCGGTTGGAACTGGCCGCTGCGCCAGGCGGCGATGCCGGGATAGGATTCGCGCAATACATCATCGCCGAAGCGAATATCAAAACTGTATGCGCCCTGCCACGCGCGCTCATCTAACTTGCCGTCGATGGTGGGCGCGGCGATGGTGCCGCCGTTCGGAATCACCAGCTCCGGCCCAACTTTCGGCACCGGGCCGGAATTCGTCGTTACATCCGGGCGCACGTAAATGCGCAGCAGATCGTATGCATTCGCATTGCCCCACGGGCCTTGCAACCATGCGCGATTGCCGCTAAATCTTCCGCCCTGGAACGGCCACTGCCAATCGGCATCATAAATCGAGGCGTTGAATTCGACAATATCGCCTTGCGCCCGGGTGACGTTATAGCCGCGTTCGGTGAGGCTGAATTTAAATTCCGTTGTATAACCCTGATCAACTGTGGCATCACTGTTGGATGTGCCTTGCACGGTGGTGACGGCATCCCAAATTTTTGAATTTGTTGCATCACGCGGCCCGCCGGCAAAACCAAAGAAACCGGGAAGTTTGCCCGGCAATCCCAGCGTCGTATCCGCCCACGGTTCGGTAACCCAACCGTAGAAGTATTCAAACGGATTGGCCATTCTGGTGAGGGCATCCCGCTGCGCGTGATTGCGAATGTTCATCAAAAAGCCGTCAAAACGATTGAACAAGCCGCCGCCGACGGAACTGTCTTTTACTGTGACGCCGAGATAAAGGTCGGTGCCATTGACCAGGAAGCGAAACGTCGCATCGGTGGGATCGCTCGGCTCCGGCCCGCCTTCGTTTCTCCAACCGCTGCCCGAAATCAAATGATCATTCGCGCCGTATTGCAAACGAATGTTTTCGGCCTGTGCCCACGCCGGCTCAGTCAGCCTGCCGTCGAGTGTAATCGGCGTGCTGGTATTGCGCGCCCAAATCACGTTCGACCGCTCGAGCACGGTCGTTGCAGGCGGCGACGGCAACACGGTGAACGGATCCATGTGCGCCCAAGCCGGGCCGGCATTGAAGCTGCCCTCACGCATCCACCACACGCGGTTGCCATAATTGTCGGCGGCATTCGTGAACGAATCGCCGTCAAACAACGTGGCGCTGATGAACAACAAACCATCGCCGCGGCCCGGCGGATAACCGAGCTTGGTGAGATCAATCGCCATTTCAATCCAATAGCCTTGATCGGTATCGGCGGCGTTGTTGATGGTGGTGTTGGGCTTCATGCCGACGCTGACTTTTGCGCCGTTTACCGAATCCACAAGAAACGCCAGATAGTTTTCATAAATGGTTTTTCCCGTGGGATCGAAGCGCACTGTCAGCTCGCGGCGGAGCAAATTCCCTTCATCGGGGTCGCGTTTGGCACGGTCATTGATGATGACGCGAATGCCGTCCCACTGATCAAAATTGTTGATCGACCACACGGCTTGATCGCGTACGTCGGCCGCGAGGAATAAAAAATTGCCTTTGAAAACCGCTTTGAGCGTGGCATCCGCCGGATCAAGGATCGTCGCGCGCACGCCGCCGATTTCCGGCTGGAACTGGCCGCTGCGCCATTTGCCAAGGCCGGAATAGGAATTGCGCAACGCCTCATCGCCATAACGAATGTCCAAACCGCGTTCGGCTTGCCACACGGTTTCATCCAGCTTGCCATCGATGACCGGCGCGTTGTGATTCGTGGCGTTCGGGATGATCAGATCGGGCCCGACCTCAGGCAATGAGGTTGAATTAACCGTTATATCCGGGCGCGCATGAATACGCGCGATGTCGTAAGCCGAGGCATTGCCCCACGGGCCTTGCCACCAGGTCCGGTTGCCGCTGAAGCGGCCGGCTTGAAACGGCCATTGCCAATCGGCATCATAAATGGAAATGTTAAATTCAACGATGTCGCCTTGCGCTTTGGTGACATCATAACCGCGCTCGGTGAGGCCAAACATCACTTCTGTTGTCCAGCCCTTATCTATCGTAGCGTCATTATTCGAAGTCCCCTGTACTGTCGTCACAGCGTTCCAGATTTTCGAGTTGTTCGCATCGCGCGGACCGCCAGCAAAGCCAAAAAAGCCGGGCAATTTTCCGGGCAGACCCAGCGTCGTATCGGCCCACGGCTCGGTGACCCAACCGTAAAAATATTCAAATGGCGGAGCGGGGCGATCCACCAACTCATGGCGGCGGATGTTCATCAAAAAGCCGTCAAAGCGATTAAACAAGCCGCCACCAACAGAACTGTCTTTCACCACCGCGGCCATGTAGAGCGTATTGCCATCGACCAAGAATTTGAGCGTGGCGTCGGTCGGATCGCCGGGAGCAACGCCGGCTTCCTGGCGCGAGCCGCTGCCGGTGATGAGATTTCCGTTTTTACCATATTGCACACGAATGGATTCAGCCTTCGCCCACACCGCTTCATTCAACACGCCGTCGAGCGTAATTTTCGCCCCGGCCGTGGAACGCGCCCACAACACATTGGGAGCACGGCGTTGCGCTTGCGCTAAAGTTGTTAACACAACCAAAGCACACAACGCGATCGTAACAGAAACTTTTAACCGCATGACTGCAATCCTCCTAAATTTAAGTGGTTAAGAGAAATTGACGTAACGATCCGGAGTTTGTTTGCGCAAAATATTTTAAATTCTCAGGAATGCCGATTCTATGACTTACCCAACTGAGGTCAGGCCGAATGCTTTAATCGGGCCACCACAGCTTTAAAAACCGGATTCCCACCAAAAGCGCGGGAATGACGGCTGTGAGAAATGGTGAAGTTATTTTAATCGCCGCTCCTAAATTTAAAATAGATCGCATGGCTGAATCGTCACGATACAAGCGTAAATTCAGTGAGCAAATCTAACCCTACACAGACTGCGCCTCACCTCCTTAAAATTGGCAGTTAACTGGCTTTGGGACAACCACAGGATTCTCTGAGGGCCAAGCTGGTTGGAATCACCACATGCTGCTTGGCATGATTGTTTTTTTCATGAATGGCATGCACAAGTTTCTGCGTCGCCAGCGCCCCCAACTCGTGGATGGAAACCCGCACGGAAGTCAGCGTCGGTGAGAGAAAGCGCGCGATCGGAATGTCGTCAAAACCGGCCAGAGCCATTTCTTGCGGAATCGCGACGCCATACTCGCGCAAGGCGCCCAACGCCCCGATGGCCATGGAATCGTTCAGCGCAAAAATGGCGGTCGGCCGCGGCATCAACGCCAAAACTTTTTGAACCGCCGTGTATCCGGACTCTTCGGAAAAACTGCCGGAGATTTCCCAATCTTCTGCAATCGGCAAATGATTTTCCTGCAGCGCTTGCCGATAGCCGCGAATGCGCTCATCCGCGTCTAAATTGTCGTCATGGCCGGTGATAACCGCAATTCGCTCGTGTCCATGCTGAATCAGATGCTGGGTCATTTGGTACGCGCCGCCCAAATTATCAATATTCAAAGAATCAAACGAGACACCGTCGACAAAACAGTTGAGCAACACCACCGGTAAATTAACCGGCAGGTTGGAGATTAAAGTCTGCGCATCAATCTGCGGTGACATCAGAATCAAACCGTCAACGCGACCGCTCATCACACGCAGTGCTGCTTCGATTTCATTGCGATGATTGTGCGAACTGGAAACGAGGAGATGATAGCGATTTTGCTGCGCGGTTTGGTCGGCGCCGCGGATAACTTCGGAAAAAAACTCGCCGTAGATGTCTGGCAACAGCAGGCCAATGGAATCGGTCCGTCTCGTGCTTAAACTTCTTCCCACGGCGTTGGGCATATAGCGGAGCTCTTTGGAAGCGTCCAAAACGCGCTGGCGGGTCTCTTCATCAACCAGGCCGGTGTTATTAAACACCCGCGACACGGTTGCAGTTGACACCCCGGCTTTTTGCGAAACATCCTTTATTGTCACGCGCATGTAAACGAAGTTTAATGGGTTGCCAGACGAGCAGATTGTATGTAAACGTTTACATTTTCAAGAATAAATAAAGCGATATAAAATCGCTTCTATGAAAACGGTTACATTTTACAAAAGGAAAATGTAATTGTCAAGGAAAATTTAAAATTTGTGACAATTTTTTTGTAAACACCCACAGTAGTAACCTTTTTGAAAAACCGCAACTGCTGTAAATATTTAAGAACCATCGATTAAATAACTGATTTGCTTCACGAGCCAGCCGCTCCTGCGTTTTGGGCGAGAATTCCGCTGCTGTAAAGCCAGCAAAATTTTCACGTCAATTTAGAACCGTCGAATAAATAACTTGCTCATTTCATCAACTTGGCATTCCCACGCGCTTTTGGCGGGAATTCAGTTTGAAAGCTTTCGAGGCCCGATTAAAGTGTTCGGGCATTATATCAGTTGGGGAAGTCATATAATCGGCATTCCATAGTAGGTCAAATCCTACCAGATTTTCCACAATTGTTTCAGGCCCAAAAAAGAAAGGGAATCTTGTGGATTCCCTTTCCGGGTAAAAGCATTCGATATTTGCTCGTGGCACGATGAGCCAGTGGTGTTTCTATTAGTTGTGCGCAATCCTGCTGCGCCTGCATGGTTGCACCGCTGGATAGATTATTCCGTACGCAAGGCCTCTACAATTTTCAATCGCGAGGCGCGCACGGCCGGCAAGAAACCGCCGACAATGCCCATGATGAGCGCGAAGGTTAATGCTGCGAACACGATCCCCCACGAAAGCTCAAAACCAAAAGCCAACTCGGAGAATGTGGTCCAATTGGTGGTGGAAATGGTCACGGATTGCAGCGCCGCAGAAGCGATCACGCCGAGCGCTCCACCGATGAACGCCAGCAACAAGGCCTCGACTAAAAATGCGCCCAACACACTGCGCCGGCGAAAACCCAGCGAACGCAAGGTGCCAATTTCCTGGGTACGATTGGAAACTGCGGCATACATCGTGATCATCGCGCCGATCATCGCGCCGAAGCTGAAGATAAACGTGACGGTCGCGCCGATGAACGTAATGAAAGCCGAGGTGCCCTGGGATTGTTC
>CAYUVM010000316.1:0-5729 GCA_964447935.1 uncultured Cytophagia bacterium
CCGGCTTGGCCGCGATTTCAACCAGCTTATCGCCGGTCGCTAAAATGCCCACGACCGGCGCGCGATAAACCGCCACCGCGCTTTTGCCGATAGCGGCGAGCAAGCCGATGACGCCCGGCGAAATAAATTTTCCCGCCGGCAACACCACTTCGCCCCGCCGCGCTTCACTGCCCAACGGCGAAACATTATGGCCGGCAATAACGCTTTCTAAAATCGCCACAGCGGTTCCGTCTTCCAACGGCCGGGTTTTCTCCACCATCTGCACGGCATCGGCGCCGGCGGGCAACGGCGCGCCGGTCATGATTTTAGCCGCTTGCTGCGATTGCAGCGAAAAATTTGGAAACGTGCCCGCCGGAATCATGCCCACCACTTGCAAGCGGGCTGGGGCATTACGCACATCGCCGCTGCGCACGGCGTAGCCGTCCATCGTGCTGCGAGCAAACGGCGGCATATCCACATCCGAAATCACATCTTCGGCGAGAATATGGCCGCTGCTTTCCAGCAATGGAATTGTTTCAATGGGCAGTCGCGCGGTTTTTTGCAGCGCGATTTCCAACGCCTGCCGAACGGTGATCATTCAGTATCCGAAGTTCAGCATCCAGCAATCAGTAATCAAAGTTTATCAAACGGAACACTGCTCACTGAATACTATCTTTATCGCATCAACACCATTTTTTTTATTATACTAATTTCGCCGGTTTGTAGCCGGTAAAAATAAATGCACTCGTTAAATTTTTCGGCGCAAAGGAAATCTGATGCGGCCCCGCCGCGAGACGGCCGTTGACCAACGTTCCGACTGCATGACCCAGCATGTCCAATACCTGCAATTTCACTTGGGCGGCGACGGGCAATGAAAAACTGATGTTGGTCGAACGGGTTCCCTGCATGGAAAAGGGATTCGGATAATTTTGCTGCAGGGTAAAATCTGCCGGTGGCAGTTTTGGGCTTTCGGTTACGGCAGTTACAATTTTCGCTTCCGGCAAAAACCAAAGGCTGCACTCGGACAAGTCGCCAACGGACGGCGTTAAATAAAATAAAAAGAGCTGGCCGGTGTCGCTCATATACGTGGCGAGATTAGTGAAAACTTCCGCAATCGCCGGCGAATTGCTGAGGTTTCTCGCTGCCGACCACGGCGGATTATTTCCCAGCGAGAAACTGGCCGATGACACCCAAACGTCCGGCGTTGTCGCGTCCGTTCCGGTGGCGTTCGGGATAATGTCAATCCATTTCAGCGCCAAAATTTTTCCATCTTTGGTTTTGGCATACTCCGGTTCGTTGAGTTGTTGCAACAGGGCGCCGCCAGTTTCCTGCCGAATGGCGTTGTAAACAAAACGGCGAATATCGGCAACTTTCGTTGCACTCCAGGTTCCTGCCACTGAACGAACGATATCATAAAGTGCAACGGCGTTGCTGGTGCTGGTTGCCAGCGTATCGACCAACAAACCGGCAAGGTGCACCTGATTGGCGCCGTCAACAATGAAGTCAAATTCATAATTGCTTTCTTGCCGGCCGGCGGCGATATTCGGCATTACATATTCCGGCGCTGACCACGTCGTGCCACCGTCGGTCGAGCGTTGATAACGCCAACTAAAAACCGCTGAGGTGGGCACGCCCGAGCTGAAACGTCCGCGCGAGACATAATGAATCGTTCCGTCATTGCCCACATCCAGCGCCACACCACTCTGCGCAATCATGTCCGCGCCCGGCGTGATCACCACATGCGGGGATAATGTTGTGCCACCATTGGTGAGCTTACTCGCGGCGGCATAGCGGCTGTTCGCGGAGTAAATCGCAAAATAGCAATGGCCCGTATTCAAATCCGTTGCTCCGGCCGCGGAAAAAGCATCATTGGCATCGCGCCCCGAAAAGGCCACCGTTCCGGGCGCGTTCTGCTTGAAGCTGGCATAAAGCACGTCTCCAAAGCTCGCACCGCCGCCAGTAGTGAGATCACTATAATTTACCAACACCGTGGCGGCAGTAGGATCAGTCGATTTCGTCGGGTTACTAATTAAAACATTCGGGTGCCGGCCGAGATTAAAGCCAGTGGGATTAATCGGGCTGCTCTGCGCGCTCCACGTCGCGCCGCCGTCTTTGCTTGTTTGATAAACGATCAACCCGCTGCCGGCGCCGGTGCGATCCGTGCGTTTGACGATCGCCGCGAGATTGCTATAAGGATCGTAAGCGATGAGATTAGTCCAGGGATTCTGCCCGGAATAGGCGTTAAAGGTTTTGCCGATCAAAATCGGCGCGGCCGCGCTTTGCGGCACTGCGAACGGCGCGGCAACCGTGCCGCCATCGCCGCGATCAATAATGAATTGATTCGCCTCTCGCAAATTCGATTGGGCAAACAACAAAACCGGCAAGAGCAGCAGCGCCACAAGATTTGCTTTCATAAATAACCTCCTGTTAAAAAATGGCTTCCTTGAAATTTCCCTATTCGTCGCCTTCACTCGTTGATTCCGGCACTCTCTTTTCCTCTATTTTCTTTTCTGGCCGGCCGACATGAAGGTTGTTGTAATTCAAACACGCATTGAACAGCAGAAAAAATTCACCTTGGGTTTCCTGCCGCCACATCGGATTGGTGGCGAAGAAAATCACATGGCCTTTGCCCACCGGCGCGTCGATCACCACTGGCCGGTTGACCATCTCATTGCCGTTTTTGAGCATGCCGCTGATGAGCAGATTTTTTTCAGTTTTGGAAAAACGCAAAATCGCGCGCGGCAGCAGCGAATCCGGCAGCACCAAATTGCGCATGATTTCACGCTGGTCGTCGGTAAGCGGCGCTTCTTCGCCGGGCGCAATTTTTTCCGGCGGCAACGGCTCCGCCACCGGCCGGCCTTGTGGAATGTCGTGCTCATCTTTGCCGCCGCGACCGGTGGGACGCGCCGCCGGTTCATCACTGCCGCCTCCACCGCCGCGACTGATTTGCAAAATTGGCGATTGATTGAAATACACCGCGAGACTATCACCATAGCCGTAACGAATCGGACTCATATCGTCGTTGAAATACGCTTGATAAATGCTGCCGCGCGCCTGCAATTGTCGCGGCTCCACGGACACGACGCCTTCCGTCAAGCCGTATTGAATCGGAATATTGCCAATGCTGGTGATCGGAATGAACACGCCGCCGTCTTCCAAAAATTTTCGCAAGTGCGTGAGGCCTTGCAAGCCCATGCCGCCGCGCATGTCGTCGATTTCATCGACGCCGAGATTCGGCGTCAGCGCCGTCTTCTTCCACGGAATCGGCTCGCCGCGCATGGGCAATCCGTTGACGATGCGTTGCGCCGTGCCGCCGAGCGGCGGGAAGATAATCACATCGTATTTAACGCGAAGATTCGGCGTGTCGCGAACCGTGTGATCGGAAATGTAGGCATACGGAATTTGCAAACGATCGAACGCGATGCGGAACCAGCCCTCGTTCTGCGTGTTCTGCCAGGTGTGCAAAATCGCAATCCGCGGCACGGCCAGTTCATGCGTCTTCACCTCCGGCATTTTATCAATGGCATGCGCGGTGAGTCCGAGATCCGAAGTCGCTTGTCCGAGGCGTTGTGACAAATCTTTTGGCACATTTTGCGTGGGGATGATAAATGTGCCGGCGGCAAATTTCAATTCGCGAATATTAAAACTTTTTTGCGCGGCCAGCATTTTTACATCTTTAAGGCGGAAGCGCAACGTCATCAACGTGTTGTCGGTGTTATGATTAATGAGATACGCCGCCGGTTTCACGGAGCCAGACGCAATAACTTTTCCCATTACTTTTGCGTCGTTTGCCAACAGCGTCATCCCTTTGCCAAGAATCGCACGATCAACGACACGCACGGTGCGAACGTTCCGCAACGGGCCAAACGTCCAGCCGGTGTCGTCATACGGCCGCGGATCGTCGGTGTTGTAATATTGTTTATCGAGCAGCATATCGACGATGCGGCTGTAGGGTTGATCCATGCGAATAACGTAGCTGCCCGCCGGAAATTTCCCTTCTTTGACGGTGAAGCTGCTATCGGCGTGATGCACTTCCGCGCCTTGCAGTCGCAGCAGATTGATCATGTCTGCGCACTCCACCGGGCGCGGATCATCCGCCGGAACCACCCACGCGGCCGGCCCTTCGGTCGTTGCTTTCGCCACCGAGCGTTTGCTCTTCAAATAAAAATTTTCCAGAAACCGTGCCTTGTTGTTGGCCAGAAAGGTCATCGCCAACAGCAAGCCGCTTTGCTGGAGATTGACGTTGTTGCGCAGCGACCATTTCACTTTCGGCAGCGGCGGATTGGGACGATACCACACGCGATTGGTTTGCGCCGGCTGCAGTTTGCGCTCGCGCGTGTCGGCGCCGCCATTGCCAAAAGTTTCGTAAAAGCGACCAATGGCGTTGTGGCCATTCGCCGCGTAGAACATGTAATTGCACGCCCAGCCGTCATAAAAACCGTGCGTCCACACGCCGGGAACGTTGCGCTTGGTCAATTCGGTGACTTCCCAATGCGCCAGCATTTGCCATTCGTCGACGAGAATGGGATCGAGCCACGCATTGTACGGGCCGGTGCCTGTAGACGTGTAAAGATACGGCACCGACTCGTGCAGATCGTGCAAGATCGTCGGATGCCAATCGAGAAACGTTTTCATGATATTGCGCGAGAGTGCCAATGATAGTGCCATGCCGTCGCGGTTGTTGTCGTGTGCCACGTATTTTCCCCAATACAACAGACTCGGCGCATTCGCTTTCGGATAGGCTTTGCGATAATTGTAAATATCCACCATTTTATCGCGGCCATCGGTTTCCACCACCGGCGTGAGCAGGACGATGATGTGGTCGCGAATATTTTTGATGGCGGGCGTCTCTTCGACGGCGAGGCGATACGCCAATTCCATCAGCATCTCCGGTGAGCCGGTTTCGGGAGAATGAATGCTGCCGGTGGCCCAATACATTGGTTTGGCTTCGCTGAAAAGCGGTTTGGCTTGCTCATCCGAAATTTTACGCGGGTCCGCCAGCTTCGCCGTCATTCCTTTATATTGATCGAGCTGCTGAATCGTCTTCTCATCCGCAATAGCGACGAGCAGCATCTCGCGGCCTTCTTCGGATTGGCCTATCGAAAAAATTTTGACGCGCGGCGAAGCTTTCTCCAACTCGCGCAAGTAACGATAAATGTCTTTCGTGTAAGTCAATTTCTCCGGTGTGCCAATAACGTACCCCAAAACTTTTTCCGGCGTCGGCACCGTCGCTGAAGCCGGTAGATGATCCACCAGCTCGGTGAGAAAATACGGCTCGGTGGTGAATTCTTTAATTTTGGCAGAGTATTTCTCATCAAGCGCTTGGGCGAGTGCGAAGCTCGACGGGAGAATGAAGAAAAGCCCAATGATGAAACGGAGCACGAGAGTAGAACGGCAGGTGAAACGGGCGGATGAATTCACGACAGCCTCCTTACCTCTTCAGGAATTAAAATTGAGATTTTGTGAGCCAAACTGCATAGCCAATTTCGACCGGCGTGAAGCTAAAATAGCGAATTTAAAGTGAGAAGTCAAGGGGGAAGGAAGCCACCGGGGGTCATCTATTTTGTGTTTTTTAGTCGCTGGCCTCTCCGATATTTTCTCACTCGGCGTCATCGTCTACGAAATGGCCGCCGGCAACCGCCCGTTCTTGGGCGAAGCGCTGGCAACCATTTCCAACCGCATTCTCTCGCAGATGCCCTACCAGATTGTGTGAAAACGCACGAAAAAACGCGTGTTCACAATAGGCAAAA